>JBGSKE010000438.1:0-1607 GCA_041741355.1 Negativicutes bacterium
GTTGGGGCGCTGCCGGTATGGGAAAACCTGTTGCTGGGTCAATTGCGGTTGCCGCAGTTTTGCTGTCGGGGCATTTTGTCCGGGGCCGCCTGTCGCAGCCATGTCGTAGAGCAGGTCCGGCGGTTTGGCATTCGCCTGGTGTCGCCCGACCAACCGGTTCGTTCCCTGTCCGGCGGCAACCGGCAAAAAGTCATTCTGGCCCGCGAACTGGGCAGGCAGCCGCGTGTGTTGGTGGCCAGCCAGCCGGTGCGGGGGCTGGACATCGGGGCAGCCGAGATGGTTCACGCAAAGCTGATGTCGGCGCGAGAAGCCGGAGCTGCCGTATTGCTGATTTCCGCCGATCTGGACGAAGTGTTGGAACTGGCGGACCAGGTGGGGATATTGTACGCTGGCAGGATTGTGCGTGAATTCAGGCCAGGCGAGCTGTCTCCGGTCGAAATCGGCCATTACATGCTGGGCGGCGGTCAGGCGGTGCAGTCGCAATGAACGGACGCAACCAGGTTTTGCTGTTACGGTTGGCTGCGCCGATTCTGTCCGTATTGCTGGCGCTGGCCGTCGGGGCATTATTCATGTTTGTCGCCGGCTACAATCCGTGGCAGGTATACGCCACGTTGCTGACGTTTAGCCTGGGTCGGGCCGACAGCATCGGTTCGATCCTGTTCTATGCCACGCCGCTGTTGTTTGCCGGACTGGCGGTGGCGGTCGCGATGAAGGCCGGTATATTGAACATCGGGGTGGAAGGGCAGTATTTGATCGGCGCGTTTTGTGCGGCCTGGGTCGGCTTCAGCCTGCACGGACTGCCGGGCTGGTTGCATCTGTCGCTGGCGGTGGCGGCGGCAATGGCCGGCTCGATGCTGTGGATACTGCTGCCGGCTTACTTGAAGTTGTATCGCGGCGTACATGAAGTGATCAGTACGATTCTGCTCAACTATGTTGCGTTTTCCCTGCTTCACTGGTTGGTGGCGGATGTGTATATGGACCGCAACCAGCAGATTCCGGCCGGCCTAGGCAGTCCGTTGATCCGTACCCCGCTGTTCGAAGCAGCCGTCGCAGCGCCGAAGCTGCATGGACCGCTCGGCCTGTTGGGGCTGGATGTGCCGGAATATATCGCAGTCAATCTGTTTCTGCCGCTGGGGATTTTGCTGGCGGTCGGCTGTTGGTTTATCTTTCGCCATACGCCGCTGGGCTATGAAATCGCGGCGACCGGGCAAGGTCCGCTGGCGGCGCGGAATGTCGGTATCGCGGTGAACCGGGTGCGGCTGAAGACATTTCTGCTAAGCGGTGCAATCGGAGGACTGGTCGGTCTATCGCATCTTTTCGGCTATTATGATTCCTTTGACCTCGATTTTCCCCGCAATTTCGGCTTTACCGGCATAGCTGTGGCGTTACTCGCCAACAACCATCCGCTCGGCGTGATTCCCTCCGCCCTTTTGTTCGGCTTGCTGCAGCGTGGCGGCGAGGGTATCCAAACTTTCCTGGCGGTCCCGATGGAGCTGGTGGTTGTTTTGCAAGGCATCATGATTCTGTGTGTGGCGCTGACGATGCGCTGGCTGGACCGGCTGCTGCTGCGGCGTGAAAGGGGGGCCAGCGACTGATGGAAGGGTTGC
>JBGSKE010000439.1:0-6422 GCA_041741355.1 Negativicutes bacterium
AGAGTGAGATGCTTGTTCTTTCTGTCTTTCATTTGCGGCCTCCAGTCCGAGTTTTTTCCCAGACTAAATTCTACCGCTTTTTCATTCCCGGACTAAATTCCACCCCCTTGTCCATTGTGGATGTTACTTTGGGAATTTACAAATCTGTAAAACACTCATTACTTTTCAACGCGCAATATTGTGCATTGCTGTCCTGCCTGTTATAATGAAAAGGGTTAAAAGCCCTACACTAATAATTTTGAGAGGGGTCTTCTGTAAGTGTTCAAAAATAACAAGAAAAATGTAAAAATCGTTGCTCTCGCCATCGCGGCAGCGTTCCTGTTCGGGGTTGCCGGATTGGCTGTTTCGCAAACTAACCATGTGGCATCGGCAGCAGCAGCTTCCAATGTCGGCAAGGTCAATTATCAAATGTTGGTTCAACAGCATCCTGACATGGCGAAAGTGCAGAGTGCGATGCAGGCTGAATCCGAAGCCGCGAAAAAAGAGTTCGATGCCAAAGCGGCAACCCTCGGAGAAAAGGAAAAACAAGAGTATTTCATGCAGTTGCAACAGCGTTTGCAATTAAAAAACCAGGAAATGATGGTTCCTCTTTTTAACAAAGTGGATGCCGTAATCAAGGAAGTTTCGGATGCCAAAGGGCTGGTTGTAGTAGTGGATGCTGCTGCGGTAATCTATGGCGGCGCCGATATCACCGATGAATGCGTGAAAAAAATTACCGGGAAATAATCTACACACATGATGAAAGAGCGGCCGGGCGGGGGAGACCAGCGCTCGGCCTTTTTTACGGGGAGGAAGGGCCATGCGGTTCAACAGCAAGCCAAAAACCATAGCGACTGCGCTGGGGTTGGCTTTTATTCTGATTTGGATCGGCGGTTGTTCGTCCACGTCGCCTACGCCGCCAGCGCCGCCCAAGGCTGTAGCGCCGGTGTATGCGATGGTCGATATGCAAAAACTGCTTGACCAACACCCTTCCCGCGCGAAACTGCGTGAAATGGAACAGGCATTAGCGGCAGCGGAAGCAGCCGGTTCTGATAAATCAGCGCTGATGGACACGGCTCGGCAGGAATTTGAATCGGCGATGAAAATCCGTCAAAATGAAGACAAGGCAGCGTTAGAAAAGAAGCAAAATCAGCTGTCCGACCAATTGAACGAAGAACGGCGTCTATATATGGAAACGCTTGCCGCCGAGTACAATCCCTTGCTGTTTAATCTGGACTTAAAGCTGAAAACCGTGCAACATTCGCCGACCGCTGCGCAAGCATTGCAACAGGAAAAGACGCGGCTGGAAGCGGCAAGACAGCAAAAGCTCAAAACCAAAGAAGATGAATTGGCTGAGCGATTTCGCCAGGAAATGGACCGTTATGCCGCGGACGTTGCAAATCGCTCCGAAACCTACGCCAAACAGTGGATGGATGAGCGGATGGCGCAGATCCAAAAGCCTGTTGTTTCGCCGGAACTGGCAAAACAGCGTCAGGCGATTGTCGAGCTTTCCAACCGGATGATTGCCGATGTTCGTGCGATGGTAACCAAAGTCGCGGTCCAGGAAAAAATAGAGATCGTCTGGCTGCGTCCGGCGGTCCGTCAACCGATCAGAGATATTACCGAGGCTGTTGCGCGTGAGCTGACGAGCCTGAAATGAGTGGAGGAACAAACATGACAAATAAAAAACGTTGGAGCCTCGTTGTTGTTAGCCTAATGCTGGCCACCTTCCTGTTGGCAGGCTGTAGCGCCGAAAAACCGTCAACCATTGGCATTGTTGATATGCAGAAGGTCATGACTGAAAATGTAAAAATCAAAGAGATGCAGGAACAGCTCAACAAAAAGGCTCAGGAGATTACGGCCCAACTGGAAAAAGAACGGGCTACTTTAAAGCCGGAAGAATTCCAGCAAAAAGAGCAGCTTGCCTACGCGGAATTCATGAAGCTCAAACAGGAATTTGAAGGTAAAATTCAACTGCAAATTCAAAAAGTACTCGAGGAAATCGCCAAGGAAAAGAAATTGGGCGCCGTCATTTATAAAAACGGTATGGCATGGGGCGGTATCGATATTACCGACGAAGTACTGAAAAAACTGCAATGAAAAAAACATTGCGTGAATTGGCCGAATGGCTGGATGGAACAATCCTCGGTGATGAGAGGATCGAAGTTTGCGGCATTACCGGCATTGACGAAGCAGGTCCGACTGACCTGACGTTCGCCGTGGCGCCGCATTTGGATCGCGCGCTGTCGTCAAAGGCTGCCGCCGTGATTATTCCTGCCAACGTCGATTCATATGCCAAACCGGCTATCTGTGTCGCGAACCCCCGACTCGCATTTACTCGGCTGTTGACATTGTTCAACCCACCGCCGGCCGTAGAACAGGGCGTTCACCCGACGGCTGTGGTAGGTGCGAATACGTGTATTTCTCCGGCTGCGTCAGTAATGGCGCAAGTTTTTATTGGCGATGATGTGGTAATCGGCGCCGGTACCATTGTGTTTCCGCAGTCGTATGTGGGGCCGGGGTCGGTTATTGGCGAGGATTGCATTGTTCATCCCCACGTTACGCTGCGCGACCGGACCATATTGGGTGATCGGGTAATCATTCAAAGCGGTGCTGTACTCGGCGGCGATGGCTTCGGCTATGTTACGGTGGATGGTGAACATTTGAAAGTTCCCCAAGTCGGCAACGTGGTCATCGAGTCGGATGTTGAAGTAGGCGCCAATACCGCGATTGATCGGGCAACAACCGGTAGTACTATTGTCAGACGGGGCACAAAAATCGACAATTTGGTGCATATCGCCCACAATGACATTATTGGCGAGCACTGCTTTATTGTGGCCCAGACGGGGATATCCGGCAGCGTGACTGTGGGCGACCATGTGACGTTGGCCGGTCAAACAGGCACCGCCGGACATATCAACATCGGCGCTAACTCTGTATTTATTGGCCGGGCCGGGATTACCAAGGATACGCCAGCCAACTATTTCGGCGCTGGTACGCCGGCCCGTCCTCATCAGGAATGGCTCAGGGAACAGGTCGCATTGCATAAATTGCCTGACGCGCTGAAAAGACTGCGAGAAATTGAAAAGCGCCTGGCGGAAATCGAACGCCGGGGAAATAACGCCTGAGCGGAGGTGCGTAATTCGTGAACTGCGGACAAAGGCTTATCCGTGGCGTAATGATCGGTTATGCTCTGTTCATGCTTGCAACTCCTGTGGCTGCGGCGCCTTCGCTCTCCGGTTCCACCGGGATGATTCATACTCCAACCGCTGACTCCTTGCGTCTCGGACAGTTTTCTGCCGGTTACTACTATTGGCATGAGAACGGCGCCGCAGTTGCTGCTGTCGGCTTGCCTCGCGGCGTTGAAATAAGCACGGCGCTGCAACGAAAAGATGGAGTGTCGGATACGGGAATTGTGAATCTGAAGTTCAATTTAAATCAGGAAGCCTTGCTTTATCCGGCCGTGTCGATTGGCATTGAAGATATTGACGGACGGGGGCGGCGATCGGTTTATGGCGTGCTTTCCAAAGCGTTGCCGTATGGCTTTCGCATCCATATTGGAACCGGTACGGGACGGTTTGACGGAATGTTTGCTGCTTTGGAAAAAGTATTGAATCCGGTTTCATTGCGAAAAAAGCAAACGGGGTTTCCCGTTACTTCCCTGATACTGGAGATGGATGGTTACAAAATGAACTATGGGGCCCGCATGCGCCTGGCGCAAGGATTACGGTTTGATGCAGGCTGGCTGGGGAAAGACGAAAGAGTTTATTTCGGTCTGACATTTACGAACTGACTGACACTAATGTGACGGGAGGAGCTTTTTTGCCGAAGCAGACAACCTTGGCGAAACCAGTCCGCTATACGGATATTGGTTTGCATTCCGGGCAGCCGGTATCGTTGGAATTAAAGCCGTCGCCGGCAGGCAGCGGCATTGTGTTTTGCCGCATAGATCTTCCCGATAAACCGGGAGTTCGTGCAGAAGCAAACAATGTGACTTCGACGATGCGCGCCACCACTCTTGAGACCGGTCAGGCAAAAGTGTTCACGGTAGAGCACTTAATGGCGGCTTTATACGTGATGGGCGTAGATAATTGTATTATTGAGATGTCTTCGGCCGAAGCGCCGGTGGGTGATGGCAGTGCATTGCCGTTTGTCAGCCTGATTGAACAGGCAGGTATCACAGAGCTGGCGGAATCGCGCAGCGAGTTTTCGGTTAATGAAACGGTAGAAGTCGTTGATGGAGCTCGTTCGATTCAAATCGTACCGTATGACGGTTTGAAAATTTCGTTTACTTCATCCAACGCTCACCCCCAATTAGGCCGTCAATTCGCTGAATTTGAAATTTCACCATCGGTTTTTGCCCGCGAAATCGCGCCGGCCAGGACCATTGGCTTTATGCATGAAGTCGCAGCATTAAAAGCGCAAGGACTGGGTTTGGGCGGCAGCTTGGACAATACGCTGGTTTATGACGAAACGACGCATCTCAATCCCTTACGGTTTGACGATGAATTGGTTCGTCACAAGATCCTTGACGTGCTGGGGGATTTGGCGTTGCTGGGGCAACCGCTGCGAGGCCATATCATTGCCGTGCAGTCGGGGCACTCTTTGAATACTGCATTGGCCGCGAAATTGTGGCATATGGTTCATAATCAGAAGAAGAAGGAGTGGAAGTCATTGCTGGATGTGACCGAAATTCAAAAAATCTTGCCGCACCGCTATCCGATGCTTTTTGTTGACCGGATTCTCGAAATGGAACCGATGAAACGGGCGGTGGGAATCAAATGTGTCACTTTTAACGAGCATTTTTTTCTGGGGCATTTTCCCGGGCGACCGGTGATGCCCGGAGTGATTCTGCTGGAAGCGATGGGGCAAGTCGGCGGTGTCATGGTCATGTGTTCTGAAGAACATAAAGACCGGATCCCTTATTTTGCCGGTATGGACAGGGTAAAGTTCAGGCGGCCGGTAGTTCCTGGCGATCAATTGCGCATGACGGCAGAAATGATCAAATACCGTGGCAATATTGGCAAAGTCTGGGCGCAAGCATTTGTTGACGGAGAATTGGCCGCCGAAGCGGAATTGACTTTTGCCTTAACTTAAAAAACGATGTTAATCAGCCTTCCGGTTATGGAAAAAAGAGTTTTCGCCAGATAAAATGAAATATTCGCGGTTTATGTCTGGATTAGTCAACGCACGGAATCACTGTGTCAGGCGGACTATACCCTATGAGGAGTTGATACGCAAGTGAAAATTGATAATGTAGTGGTTCCCCTGCGCAAGATTCATGAAACCGCAGTAATATATCCAGGCGCCCGTTTGGGACGCGATGTGGAAGTCGGTCCGTATTCGGTCATCGGCGAGAATGTTTTCATCGGTGATGGAACTAAAATTGGCGCGCACGTTGTCATTGAAGGCTGGACCACGATCGGTCGTGAATGCATGATCTATCATGGTGCCTGCCTGGGTGGCCCGCCGCAGGATCTGAAATTTAAAGATGAAAAGTCCTTTTTGTATATTGGTGATAATACTGCGATCCGGGAATATGCTGTGATTCATCGCGCAACCGGCGAAGGCGAAGAGACTCGCGTTGGTTCGCATTGCATGATTATGGGGGCGACGCATATTGCCCATAATTGTCAGGTCGGCAACTACGTAATCATGTCCAATAGCGCCGGCTTGGCTGGGCATGTGATTGTGGAAGATCGTGCGATTATCAGCGGTATGTCCGGCGTGCACCAGTTTGTCAAGATTGGCCGCAATGCCATGATTGGCGGTGCTTCAAAAGTGGTGCAGGATGTTCCGCCATTTGTTATTGCCGATGGCCGTCCCGCCAGAGTTTGTGGACTGAATAGTGTAGGGATTGCCCGGGCCGGAATTAACGAAGAGGCTCGCCGTGATCTTAAAAAGGCCTATCGGCTTTTGTTCCGTTCCGGCATGAAGCTTTCCGAAGCCATCGTGGCGATGGAACAGGAACTGGATTCCAGCGAACCGGTAGAACATCTGCTGCGGTTCCTGCGCAACGTGAACCGCGGAATTTGCCGCAGTCGGCGGGAAGAAGAAGCAACAGAACTATAATTTGAGGTGACTCATGAAAAAGATTGGCTTGATTGCCGGCGTTGGCCGGCTACCGGTTGAATTCGCCCGTGCCGCTCGCGGCATGGGCGTTCACGTGATTGGGATCGGCGTTCTGCCTGAAGTCGATCCCGAGCTGGCCGGAATTACCAATAGTTACGAATATATCAATATTGCCAAACTGGACCGGATTTTCAAAGTGTTTAAACGGGAAAAAGTGACGGAGATTACCCTGCTGGGCAAGATCAACAAAGAGTTGGTCTATGCACACCGAGAATTGCCCGACTTTCGCGTGTTAAAAATCTTTGCCCGGCTAAAAAACTTCAGTGATGACACGCTCACTTTGGCCCTGGTCGAAGAGTTGGCGGCAGAGG
>JBGSKE010000440.1:0-3635 GCA_041741355.1 Negativicutes bacterium
CCCATCATCGGCCATAGCTCGACCGGGCAGACGTCATTTTCATCCCATTCTTTGGCTTTGGGCGCTACTTCCGCCTCGACAAATTCCCGTACTGCTTTTCTCAGCATGTCCTGTTCTTCTGTGAATTGAAAAAATTGCATCGTTCTTCTTCCTCCAATATTTTAAGTTATTCTTTCATTGCATGTATTTTGCTGGGGCATGGCAAATCACCATGCCCCAGCAAAGATGTTATCTGCAGACAGACCCGGCAATCACCATGCACTGCGCCTGATTCGTCCCTTCGTATATCTGGGTGATCTTGGCGTCGCGCATCATACGTTCGACCGGATATTCACGACTATAGCCATAGCCGCCGAAAATTTGAACGGCATTAGTCGTAACTTCCATCGCCGTATCGGAAGCGAATTTTTTCGCCATGGCCGCTTCTTTACTATAGGTCATGTGTTCGGACTTATGAAAAGCGGCACGCATGGTCAAAAGATGGGCTGCTTCAGTTTCGGTTGCCATTTCTGCCAGCATGAAGCTGATTGCTTGTTGCGTAATGATCGGCTTGCCAAACTGGACGCGTTGCTTTGCATACTTTACGGCTGCTTCAATAGCGCCCATGGCAATACCGGTCGCTTGCGCCGCTACGCCGATCCGTCCGCCATCAAGGGCAGTCATCGCAATTTTGAACCCTTGTCCTTCTTTTCCCAACAGATTGGCGACCGGAACACGGCAGTTTTCCAAAATGACTTCGCGCTGCACGGAAGACCTGATTCCCATCTTAATCTCCGTCTTGCCGAAACTGAGGCCGGGAGTTCCCTTTTCCACGATAAACGCGCTCATCCCTTTGAAAGGCCCCGCTTCTTTATCGGTAGAAGCAAAGATGACTTCGATTTCCGCTTCTCCCCCGTTGGTGTTGAACACTTTTGTGCCGTTGATGACCCAGAAGTCACCGTCTTTCACAGCACTGCAAGTTGCTCCGCCGACATCGGTTCCCGCATTGGGTTCGGTCAGGCCGAAAGCGCCCATTTTTTCTCCACTGGCCAAAGGCTTGAGGAATTTTTGTTTTTGTTCTTCAGTGCCATAGGCGAAAATTGGCCAAGAACAAAGGGATGTATGTACAGAAAGGCCGATACCAATGCCGGCGTCGACCTTTGAAATCTCTTCGACTGCCAGCGCATACGCGACAAAATCCAGCCCCGCTCCGCCGTATTCTTCGGGGTAAGGAATTCCCATCAAGCCTAGTTTCCCCATTTCATTATAAATATCGCGGGGGAATAGTTCCTTTTCATCTCTCTCTGCTGCGCCAGGCGCAATTCTCTTCTGTGCATATTCCTGTACTGTTTTGCGCAGGCTTTCTTGGTCGTCTGTTAATACAAAATTCATTTGTGATTCAACTCCCCTATTTTTGCCGAACCTGCTGTCTGAACAGCCTTCCTGATTACAAATGCGGCCTCAGCCTCAACTCAACTGTACAAAAACAGCTTACCTTGTTCGTGCTTTTTTTCACATGTCCAGGCATACTTCACCCTTTGATAATCCCGGACACATGCGCCCGGAGTCTCCGCCCCACCAAAGTGGGTGCAGTGCTCCGAGCCGCATGATCCGAAAAGGAGAGAACTATTTTTTCACAGGTGCTTCGGGTTCTTTGACAGCGTCGACCGGGATATCCATGATCTTCTTGGCCATTTCAAAGTAGTCTTCCCACTTGGTCAGTGCCTTGACAACCATTTTGGCGCCATCAGGCGATCCGCCGCCATGCATGCAGCCGGGGATACCGCCGCCGACTGTCAGCCATTCGACCAGGCGGGCCAGTTTGGCGCGACTTTCACCATCAGCGCCTGCTGTGAGAGCTTTCTTGATGAATTCGCCATATTCGCTTTGCATATCCATCCAGGAAGGCATGCAACCGGTTTCGGCGATACCGCCGCTGATGTCCTGGGCCATAACTTTGGTCTGATACGGCAGGGTGGCTACCTGGGTCTTGTTGACATGGGCCAGCAGGGCATCCGGCACGAACAGTCCCGATTTCATCGTCTTGCCGAGCATCATCGCGCCCAGACCAACGCCAGCGGTAATTTCGTTATTGATCGCCATTTGATTCAATGTAGCCTGGAACGGTTTCACCGACAGACCGTTGGCGCGGGCCATGCCCATTGCGGCGCCGATCATGACATCGCCCTGGCCGGCTACGCAGTGTCCGATCGCTGCGCGGTAGATCGAAGCGAAGTTGCCGATGTTACGACCGCTGTATTTGAATTCGCCGCACATGAACACGCGCTCGTTGGGAATGAATACATTGTCGAAACGGATGTAAGCCTGGGTGATGTTGCCGGCATGCGGCATATCATAGCCCTCTTCGGCGGAACGGGTATCGCTGATGCCGCGGCACTCGACGATGGTGATGCCTTTTTCATCGCGCGGTACTGCGAACGCTACCGCAAAGTCCTTGTCGACTTCGCCATAGCCGGTTCCCGGCATCGCGACGATGTAATTGCAGGCCGCCACGCCGCAGATCTGGATTTTGTAGCCGCTGACGATGATGCCGTCAGGCTTGACTTCTTTCACATGCAGGGTGACATCTTTGTTGGCCTGTTGGGAAGCTTTTTTGGAACGGTCGCCTTTGGCGTCGGTTAGAGCACCGGCCAGGGCCAGAGCATTGTCTTCGCAGAACTTCATGAAGTTCTTGACACGATCATGATATTGCGTACCAAATTCTTTATCACATTCGAACGATGCATCCCACAGGGTGTTCAATGCGGTCCAACCGGCGCAGGTCGCGCCCTGGCAGGTGCCGGTTTGGTGATATTGGTCGCGTTTCATTTTGGCATTACCGACCTGGGCCGCCGCATCACCCATGAAGGTGTTCCAGCGATGGGCTACTTCACCGGTCAGGCTTGATTTCGCAGTATAAATCGCTGCTCTTTCCGGATCAAAGGACGCATCATAGGACCGGGCAACCGATTTGATATGCAATGCCGTACTCGGATCAGTGGTAACGTCTTGGATCAGTTTGCCGAACTTGTAGATATTGGGCCGCATTTTTTTGATACTCTCGATGTACTGTTTGCCGTTCTTTAACATAGTTTTTATATCCCCCTTTTATTTTGTGTGGCCTTGCCACAATAGTCACGCTAACTTAAGGTCTACTTGAGGTCTATTGACCGTTCTTGGCCATGATCTCCGCCTTGATGCCCATTGGTTCATCGCGGAAGATCCGCGCATCCATCAGTTTCAGGTCTTTGGCAACATGCGGCTTGAATTCCATCTGTGCAATGATGTCTTTTTCCAAATCCATACCCGGTGCGATCTCGGTCAGGGTCAAGCCTTCCGGCCGCATTTCGAACACGGCGCGTTCCGTCACATAAAGAACCTTTTGGCCTTTTTCCCGGGCATATTCGCCGGAGAATGTGACATGGCCGACTTTCGGCACCATTTTCTTCGCTTTGCCTTCGCTGACGATCTTCAATTTTCCGTCTTCCACCGCGACTTCCAATCCCGAAGCGGTCAACGTACCGCAGAATACGACGCGCTTGGAGTTCTGAGTGATGTTGACGAAACCGCCAGTACCGGCGATCCGTGGGCCGAACTTGGATACGTTGACGTTGCCGATTTCATCCAGCTCCGCCATGCCGAGGCAGGCCAGGTCC
>JBGSKE010000441.1:0-4756 GCA_041741355.1 Negativicutes bacterium
GCTGCGGATCATACTGCAAAAGTCAGTAAATTGACTAGGCCGGGTGATCGGGGTTCCGGCAAGATCAGTAATCAAAGCAGCCACGCCGGTCGCGAGAGAAAAGGCATCCTGGATACGCTGAATTTCGTCCAGATCAAATAAATCCCGGAACTGAAGTTCCGACGGTTTGAGCATCATCATATCAGTCTGTTGATTATCACCGTGGCAATTCATTGGCTATTCTCCTGTCTAATCAACCCTCTTGGGTTATTGTCAACGTTTGTTAGAATTCGACATACCGACCAATTTCCCTGCTGTTTGCACAGGGCATCAACTGCAATTGTAACAAAATGCAAATTTTCCCACTGTTTGCAGGAAATTGCCAAGCGAAGCGGAATAGTTTATAATATGGCAATCGCAATCGAAAAGAGGTGGGGGCATGCGAAAAACCCGGATTCTTATTGTAGACGACTCCCCGTTCAGTCAGGCTGTTCTGCAAAAAACCCTGCCGGACAATGCCTTTGAGATTTGCGGGCTGGCTTCTAGCGGCCTGGAAGGAATCCAAAAATATTTTGTCATCAAACCGGATGTTGTCATCATGGATATCACGATGCCGGATATGGATGGCCTGGAATGCAGCCGTCAGATCTTGTTACGCGATTCCGCCGCTCGCATTGTCATTCTCAGTTCAATGAAGGATGATACCTTGACCACGCGGGCCCGCTTGCTTGGTATTCGCTGGTTTTTGCAAAAACCGTCCACCCGCGAAGAACTCGTCCGAACGATCAAGATGGCTGTCAGTCGGATTGCTCTGGAATGGTGGTCCGCCTATCAGGAACAGTTACAGTTGTCGTTTGAAGAATATATCAAGACTTCGCTGGCAACCGAAGCCTGTAGTTTTTCCAGCTCCACTGAACCGGCCGATCCTTTAGAGTCAAAGGGAATCTGCGCGATTATTGGCATAACCGGTTCACATTCCGGGCGAGTGATTTTGGATGCTTCGCACCAAACCGCTGCAAAATTCGCCGGAAAACTACTCGACCGCGCAGCCTCGCCGGATGACGCACTGGCCGGCATGGCGGAAATCGCCAATGTGGTGTGCGGTCGCGGTATCTCTCGGGCCAACCGGATTGCCAAAGGCATGGACCTGCGTATCACGCCGGCCAGTTTGCTGGAAGGGAAAAAGCTGGCCATTTCCAATTTGCCCAATCATCATGTGCTTACAGTGACCGCCGATACTCCGATCGGCAGCTTCCTGCTAAGCATGGAAATGCTGGAGGAATAGCGCATGGATGCCCGGTTTATCAATCCCGTAATTGACGCATTTCGTGAAATATTACCCCAATTGGGTTTTGCCGATATTCAGCGAGGCAAACTCAGCATGGGCAGCAATTCCGTGGAAAGCTTCGGCGTGACCGTAATTATCGGCATGACCAAGGATTTGCGCGGCAGCGTGGCTTATAACATGAGCGAAGCAACGGCAATGACCATCGCCAGCACTATGATGGGCGGCATGCCGGTAAATCAGTTTGATGAATTGCCGCAAAGCGCCATCTCCGAGCTGGTCAACATGGTTACTGCCAATTCCGCCATTCGCTTCGAACAAATGGGAATGCAAGTCGATATTTCTCCCCCTTCATTGGTAGTCGGCAACGATTTTCGGGCTAGACTATTGCAGGAAAAGTTTCTGGTCATTGAAATGCTGGCGGACGGCAACCTGATTCAACTGAATCTCGGCTTGGAAAGCGCGCAAGCAAAGTAGCTTCTGTCCAAGGATCAAAAATATTTTAAAGGGATATAAAAGCAAGGGCTGCGGGAAACTTTTTTACAAGTTCCTCCGCAGCCCTTGCTGTTGCTACTTGACTTCTCGGCAGTGTTGTTCCCACATTGCGTAGTGTTTTTTCAGCATCGTCGGTATCGGCAAATTATAGGGACAACGCTGGATGCAAACTCCGCAGTCGATACATTGGGGGATTGTTTCCATCGCCATGCGGGAAAATTCAACCGAAACTGCCGGCGACATGCGGCGGGCAACCACCTGATAGCCCATCGCCGGGGTAATCATCACACCTTGCGGACAAGGCTGACAGTACTCGCAACGCCGGCAGAACTGTTGCCCCAGTTCTCGCCGATAGGTAGCCATCATCGCTTCATCTGCGGCCGAAACCTGATTTGGCGTTTCATAGAAGGAAACGACTTCATCCACCGCCGCAACCGAATCAAAACCCGGCAGCGGAATCGCATCAGGAAACTGGCGCAGATATTTGAATGCCACATTGGCGTTATCAATCACACCACCGGCAAACGGCTTCATCACCAAAATCCCCAGACCGAGCCGCCGCGCTTCCGGGTGCAAATCTCCAGCTGCAGCCTCCTCAATGAAATTGAACGGGAACTGAACCGTACTGAATAGGCCGGTTTGGATCAGCTTGATCGCCATCGGTCGACTATGGGATGTCACGCCGAGAAAACGAATTTTCCCGGCCTCTTTTGCTTTTTGCAGGGCTGCCAATGCCCCGCCCGGAGCACTAATCGTTTGCCAGACGCTTTCCTGGGCTACCTGATGCAGTTGGTACAAATCAATGTAGTCGGTTTGTAATCGCTGCAAACTTTGTTCCAGTTGTTCGAGTGCGCCTGCACCGTCACGCTTCATGGTCTTGGTGGCGATGATCACTTTGTCGCGAATGCCGACAAACGCGCGGCCCATTTTTGCTTCACTGTCCCGGTAGGCATTGGCTGTGTCAAAAAAAGTGATTCCCCGGTTAAAGGCATGTCGAACAATTTTCTCCGCTTCGCCGGACTCCAGTCGCAGAATCGGGATTCCGCCAAACCCCAGTTCGGATACTGTCATTCCCGTGTTGCCCAGTTGTTGAACCCTCATCAGTCAAGACCGTCCTTTCGCAGTTTTTCGCCGCAATGATAGTTTAGGTACTAATGTACACCAATGATTATAATTATATCACAGCCGCATTCCAGAGCAGGACCCACTATAGACTCATATGGAAAACGAACGAATATTATCGTATATTGTTTTGCGATTTATGCTATAATGTTTTCAAAATATTTTCATATATTTTCATCTCACTTCATCGGAGGAGATTGTTCTGCGGCTTAAACTTCCGTTCAACTTTCCTTTTACGGAGTACCCGCTCGGCGAGCTGGAAAAAGGCTATCGCCGACATTACCTCCATCAGGATATCGTTCAGACAATCACGATCGGCAGTATTTGGTTACTGCCGAACTTTCTGTTTATCATCACCGATTATCTGTCTGTCGGCGGACAATCGCTGTTTCAAGACTTGCTTGCCATACGCTTGTTCCTACTGGTTTCTATGGCGCTTGCCCTGTTTTTGTTGCGGCGGATTACGAGTCCTCGACTTTATGATTATTTGGTTTTTTTGGGCTGCTTCATTATGCTCACCGGCGTTTTCCAGACCAATCAACTGCACCCGCAGATTCACGCCCATACCGCAGGCATTGACTATCTTTTGCTATTCAGCATATATATGTTGATTCCTAATCGGTTGTGTTTTCGCATTTTACCTTGTGTCGCCTTCACTATCGCTAATATTTTCGCCCATTATTCACAAACAGCTGCCTTATCAGGACCTATTCTGGCGATCATCACAGTTTCCTTGATATTGTCAAATGCGCTCGGCATCTGGGCTTCGATCCGGTTTTATTCACATCGTCGGCAACAATACGAAGCGCAAAACCGGGCGATGGAATTACGTAAAGACCTGATTCAGAACGCGCTGGTAGATCAACTGACAGGCGTAGCAAACCGGCGGCATTTCTTTCAGGCCGCCGAAGAAGAATTTAACCGTTTTTCCCGTTATAATCGAACTTTTTCGCTGTTGATGCTGGATCTGGATCACTTCAAGGATGTCAACGATCAATTCGGTCATCCGGTCGGCGATAAAGTGTTGAAGGAACTATCCCGCACCATCTTGCTGCACAAACGGGACTCCGACCTGTTCGGCCGCCTGGGCGGCGAAGAATTTGCCCTGTTATTGCCGGAAACCAACCTAGCCGGCGCCACCGAAATCGCCGTGCGCTTGCGTCGCAGTTGCCATACCCTGGCAGTGCCGGGACACCTCGCAATCCGGGTTACGGTAAGCATCGGCGTTACGCAAGCGCGCAGCGAAGATACCAGTTTTGACGCTGTGTTGTCGCGGGTCGATGAAACGCTTTACCGGGCAAAAAACAATGGCCGTGACCGGGTGGAAGTCGCCTAGGGCTGAAACGGCAATCTTGCCGCCTGCGACGCCCGCTGCATTGCCGCCGTCACAATCTTTTCCGCTGCAAACAGGGCTGTTTCGTTATTTTGTTTCTGGTCCGGGCTATCGCCCGGGCTGTTTTTTTGTGCATTTTTGCCAAGCCAATGCTGCAGGCCCCTCAAATCCGCGTTACCGGCCCGCTCACCTATTCCTCTAACCGTGCCGCTGTGCCAGCATACCCCTGCCTTTTCGGCCGCCAAATGATTGGCCAGCGCCAGGCCAAAATCATTATGCCCATGAAATTCAAGCGGAATCGGGCATTCGGCTTGCAACCGACGCAACCGCGACTCTACCTCAACCGGCTGCATACAGCCGACCGTATCGGCGAAACGAATTCGTTGCGCCCCATTATCGGCCGCCAGCCTGGCATATTGCAGAAAAAATTCATCCGTAGCCCGGGAAGCGTCCTCTGCGCCCACATAGCCCAGCGCACCGGCAGCCCGGATTTTTTTTATGCAGCTTTCCAACTGGTACAGTACCCATGAGAAAGTCACTCC
>JBGSKE010000442.1:0-3324 GCA_041741355.1 Negativicutes bacterium
AGCGGAAATGTTGCGTTTGCATAATGAATAAAAGGGCTAGGAGTCACTTTCTTCGTTTACAAGTTGCCAGCTTTTTAAAATTCATGTAGGCAAAAGAAAGCGTCACCTTCGCAAATCAAGTTCACTTTACTTGTTTCCTCACCCCCTGGAAGCATTGGCCCGGATCTTGCGGTGGTCCGTCCAGCTGCGGAAAGACCAGATCAAATTCACTTTGATATTTGAGCTCGATCACCAGGCAATGTTCATAGCAGTGGTGAAAACTACTCAAATTCGGCTCAATTTGACAAAAACGAAACGCTCCAGGATCGGTTTTAAGGCCGGTTGTGTTTGGGGTGAATGCTGTTGTACCGGGCAATTTGGCCCGGTTTTTTGCTGATTTTCTAACAAGGAGATAATAACGTATGCAGAGAAGATATATAGTACACAACAAATCGATTTTAAAATATTAAAATTTCTGATAAAACAAAGAATGGAGAGACAATATGGAGCAAGATATGGAGAAAAAAGGATTAGGCACGCTGGAAGGCGTCTTTACTCCGACGATATTGACGATACTGGGCGTTGTCATGTATCTGCGGCTGGGTTGGGTAGTTGGTAATGTAGGCCTGATTGAAGCGATCATCATCATTTTGCTGGCGCATTCCATCACCATCTGCACAGCTCTTTCGATGGCCTCGATGGTATCTAACATCGAAATCGGCGCTGGCGGCGCATATGCAATCATTTCGCGTTCCCTGGGGTTTGAAATTGGCGGAGCAATCGGGATACCGCTGTATTTTTCCCAGGCATTTTCGGTCGCATTTTATATCATTGGGTTTGTCGAGCTGTGGCAGAGCTATTTCCCCACTCATTCCGGTCTCTTGATCGGCATCGGTACCTGGGCGATATTGACGGCGATTTCTATGAAGAGCGCTCAGTTGGCGTTTCGCGTGCAGTATTTTGTATTGGCGGCAATCGCTATTTCCATTGCCGCATTTTTGGCCGGTCCTTCGCAAAACTCCGGTGAAATCGTCTGGCTAAGCAGCGTCGGCAAGGTCGGCTTTTGGGCAACTTTCGCGATATTTTTCCCTGCCGTTACCGGGATACTGGCCGGAGTCAGCATGTCCGGCGAACTAAAAACGCCGCGCCGCAGCATTATCGTGGGGACATTGTCCGCAATTTCCGTCGGTTTGTTCGTCTATGTGGGCCTGGCCTACTGGTTTGCCCGTCAGGCGACCGCCGAGGCGCTTTTGGCCAATCCGACAATCATTTTGGATCTGGCGTTTTGGCGACCGGCCATCGTGGCGGGGATTGTTGGTGCTACCTTGTCCTCGGCGCTTTCAACGCTGGTTGGCGCGCCCAGGACCCTGGCGGCGCTGGCGGTGAACCGGTTAGTGCCGTTTGCAAGCTTTCTCGGTCGCAGAGCCGACGATCAGGAGCCGCGCAACGCCATCTTTGTCTCTTCATTGTTTTCGCTGCTGGTGATTGTAGCGGGAAACCTCGACCAGTTGGCGCAGCTGCTCACCATGTTCTTTCTGACGACCTATGGAGCAATCAACCTGGTGGTGCTGATCGAACAAGGCAGCGGCATTATCAGTTTTCGTCCCAGATTGAAAGTCTCGATTCTGGTTCCACTGGTCGGGTTCGTCGGCTGCATCTTCACCATGCTGCTCATCGACAAAATGTTTACAATAACGACAATCGCCGTAATTATGGTCATCTACAGTATACTGAGCCACAGGGAGAGAAAACTGGAGTCTCCTTGGGGCGACGTACGCGGCGGCATATTTACCACAGTTACCGAGTGGGCGGCGCAAAAAGCGATTGCGATGGAATATCACCCACGGATATGGAAGCCGTCACTGTTAGTACCGGTCGAGCAGCCGGAAGACTTTGCCCGCGTCAGCCGGTTTGTTGACAATTTTTTATATCCGTCCGGCAGGCTTTATATTCTTTCGCTAACAAACGCCCGGCTTGACGATGCCGAGTTGAATGCCCGATATGACGAAGTGATGAAGCCGATTCTGGACAAAAAGATTTTTATGCGTAAAACGTTGATTCATACACCGACCATTTCTTTCGAAGCCGGTTTGTATCCGCTAACCCAGGTGCTGCTCAACGCGTTCCTGCCGCCGAATACCATCTTGTTTACTCTAAGCGGCGATACGTCGAAACAAATGCAAATGGAAAGGATATACCAAACGATGCGTCCGCTCAATACCGGATTGCTATTTTTGCATATCCATCCAAAATACGGCTTCGGTCAGGAACGCCGGATCAATCTCTGGTTGCGGGATAAGAGCCCGAATATGAATTTGGCAGTGCTGGCGGCGCTGCAACTGGCCCGCAACTGGGAAGCGCGCCTGACCATCCTTCGGGTGGTCGAGGAAGAAGCAGCGGTCGAATCCATAACGACAGATCTGGAATTGTTTGTTGAACAAGCCAGATTGCCGGTCAATACGGCGGTGCGGGTGTTGAGCGGCGACTACTGCGCTCACATGATGGGGCTTAGGGCGGATGTCACGATCATGGGAATGCCGCGCGAATATGCGCAGATGATCGGCTTTGCCGCCGATTTCCCCGGCACGATTCTGTTTGTCCGGGACTCCGGCATGGAAGACGCCTTTGTATAAGGAGGGATTTGTGTGACGCATGTTCTCTTGATCGCAGCCGCTGTCTTTGCGTTTCTTGTCGCGCTATTCGCCTTGCAAAACAGCGAAATCGTTCGTGTTGGTTTCATGGGCTGGAAATTTGAAACATCGTTGGTTCTGGTCATTTTGGGCTCGGCGCTGCTGGGTTTTTTGACCGCATTGTTCCTTGGGATGATCATGCAAATCAAACTCAGATTCCAACTGTACAAGGCAAGACAACAGATTCGGTTGATGGGAGAAAAAGCGATGGCGAACGTGGTTCTGGAGCCGCTACCAGCAGGACTGGATCGTACTGACGAGAAAATGGAAAAGGCACTGGACAAAACACCTTGAGGCGTGTGGGAATTGCCTTGGGTGGAGGTGGCAGCCGCGGCTTTGCCCACTTGGGCGTGATCAAAGCGCTTGGTGAACAGGGCGTTGTTCCGACAGTATTTTCTGGAACCAGTTCCGGCGCTATTGTCAGTGCATTGCTGGCTGCAGGAAAATCGTCGGATGAAATTTTTGCGATGATGAAACAAAGTAAAATTACTGATTACATCAATATTGGCGTGCCGCACAACGGATTTTTGGCGCTGGATCAGCTAAAAGAGCAGCTGGATGGTTTCGTGAGCGGAGCAAATTTTGATCAACTGCGCTGGCCGCTTTACGTAACGGTTGCCAATCTATTAAGTGGCGGTGTGGAATATCTGGCGGC
>JBGSKE010000443.1:0-4583 GCA_041741355.1 Negativicutes bacterium
TACTTACCATCAGGTAGCCGACAAAAGCGACAAACACCAAAACCAGCCAGCCAGGAAGCTGCAGATTGGCCGTTAAGAGCGTAGCGACGACAGCGCCGCCGGCAGGAATTGGCAAGCCCATGAA
The DNA here is from genome assembly GCA_041741355.1 of Negativicutes bacterium. Lineage (GTDB taxonomy): Bacteria > Bacillota > Negativicutes > UBA1444 > UBA1444 > UBA1444. Next base: position 125 of record JBGSKE010000443.1, read on the forward strand.
ATAACCTTTAACCGTGGACGCATTCACATTGAATCGCGCTAAACGAAAAACGCCACAACAGGCAAAAAACGCAGCCACGATATAGCCGGCCCAGCCAAAGTCCTTCAGCACATAGATGAACGCCATGACGGCCGGGGCTACGCCAAACGATCCCGCGTCGCACAAGGAATCCAGTTCCTTGCCAAACTCACCGCTAACGCCAAAGTAACGGGCGGCCCGCCCATCCAGACTATCGGCAACCAACGCGGCAACAACGCAATATGCCGCCAGGTTAAAATCACCATTAAAAACGTTCAAGATGGCAAACACGCCAAAAACCAAGTTAAGCGATGTAAGCGCATTGGGTATCCAGGTCTTCATCAAGATGGAATCCTCCCTATTACGGTTAGGCCGGCTTGCACCCGTTGACCTTTACTGACCAAAATTTCGACATTTTGGGGCACCACTACTTCCGTACAGGAACCAAATTTAATCATTCCATACAATTGTCCCTGGTCGAGCTCCGTGCCCAACGTGACCCAGGATACGATCCGGCGGGCCAGGATACCGGCGATTTGCGTTACCAGAATACGACACTGCGGCGATTCGATGCCGATTGCATGTCGCTCGTTTTCCCAAGCGGCGATCGCCTTATAGGCCGGGCGAAACCGACCGCAGATATACTGCTGAAATTTGATCGTCCCGGCCATCGGGCTGCGGTTGACGTGAACATCAAACGGCGATAAAAAAATGGTCACTTTGGTGCCGACCTCGCCCAGATATTCATCTTCCTGTACTTCGACGATACTCATGACTTTGCCATCCGCCGGGGATAGCAAAAGCGTTGAATCATATACAATCCGTCGTGATGGATTCCGAAAAAAATAAAGAAAAAAGCAACAGACGATAGCCGGCAAAATGGCCCAATATACATTTATGACCACAGCCGTCAACACTGTGACACATAGCGCAATACTGATTAACGGGAAACCGTCCTTCACGATCGGGAAACCTGACATCTATTCGCCCCCATGCTTCATCTCTCTGGCAAACAACAGAATAAAAGCAAGTGTGGCCACTTGCTTCTATCTATTTCTACCCCATTATAAACCATTTCTCAGCGGCTTGTCCATGCGGCAAGCAGAACCCGGGCCACAAATCGGGGCAAAGCCATCATCCGGCAAATCCGACTCGGCTGACGCAACAACCGGTACGACCACTCCAACCCGGCGCGTTGCATCCAGACCGGGGCGCGTTTTGTCTGACCCGCCATTACATCGAAGGTGCCACCGACACCGATCATCACTGGAACCTGCAACTCATGACGATATTGGTTCAGCCACTTTTCCTGCTTGGGAACGCCGAGTGCGCAAAGCAGGACATCGGCCTGCGACTGCTTGATCATCCTGCGAATCGCGCCATCGTCGCAATCAAAAAAGCCATCATGAATTCCAACCGTCTGCAAGCCCGGATATTGTTCCGTCGCCTTGGCCGCTGCAGCTTCCGCCACACCAGGCGCAGCGCCCAGCCAAAACACTTTATAGCCAGTCTGCGCTGCATGCCTGAGCAGCTCCTGCGTCAGATCATAGCCGGCCACCCGCTCCGGTACACCGGCCGCCAACCGACGAGCCGCCCAGACAACCCCTGCGCCATCAGCCAACACCAGTTCGGCTTTATTTAAAATTGAAAACAATTGCTGATCCTGTTGGGCCAACATGACCATTTCCGCGTTGGCGGTCGCCACCAGACATGGGGAACGCCCGTTCACAAACCCATCGACGATCGCCACCGCCTGTTGCATGGTCACGCTGTCGATATTTACGCCAAGCACATTGACGAGTTTTCGTACCACGATACTGTTCGCCTAGTTACAGACTATAGTTGGGCGATTCTTTGGTGATCGTGACATCGTGGGGATGGCTTTCCTTTAGACCGGCCGAAGTCACGCGGATGAAGCGGGTTTTATGCATCAGTTCATCGATGTTTTTCACGCCGCAGTAGCCCATACCGGCGCGCAAGCCGCCAAGCAGTTGAAATACGGTATCGGCCACGGCCCCTTTGAACGGAACCCGGCCTTCAATGCCCTCCGGCACCAATTTTTCGGCATTCTCCTGGAAATAGCGGTCCTTGCTGCCATCAGCCATTGCGCCGAGCGAGCCCATGCCGCGATATTCCTTGTAGCTACGGCCCTGGAATATAACCGTTTCGCCGGGGCTTTCCTCGGTACCGGCCAGCAAGCTGCCAACCATCACCACATTGCCGCCAGCCGCGATTGCTTTGGCCACGTCACCCGAATATTTGATTCCGCCGTCGGCGATGACCGGCACGCCAAATCGTTTGGCCGCCTGAGCGCAATTGTAAATCGCCGAAATCTGCGGCACGCCGATACCGGCAACCACGCGGGTAGTGCAGATGGAACCGGGTCCCATGCCGACCTTCACCGCATCCGCCCCTGCTTCAATCAGCGCAAGTGTTGCATTGGCTGTGGCAATATTGCCGGCGATCAGTTCAACTTGCGGATAGAGGGTTTTAATATTTTTGACTGCGTCCAACACGCCGCGCGAATGGCCGTGCGCCGTATCGACGACGATAATATCGACCTTGGCGGCAACCAGGGCAGCCAGCCGATCCATCAGATCAGCGCCAACCCCAACGGCAGCGGCGGCCAACAAACGTCCTTTGCCATCTTTGGCGGAGTTCGGGTACTTTTGACCTTTTTCAATATCTTTAATTGTAATAAGACCTTTTAGGTTTCCTTCGCCATCAATCAACGGCAGCTTTTCAATCCGGTGCTTGCCGAGAATCTTTTTGGCCTCTTCGAGTGAAGTACCCACTGGCGCGGTGATCAGATGCTCGTGCGTCATGCAATCGCTGATCCGCTGGGTCAGGTCGGTTTCAAACCGCAAGTCTCGGTTGGTGATAATTCCGACCAGTTTGCCGTGTTCGGTGATTGGCACGCCGGATATCCGATAGCGCTCCATTAGGTTGTGCGCATCCTGCAAAATGTTATGCGGAGCCAAAAAAATTGGGTCAACGATGATCCCATGCTCCGACCGCTTTACTTTGTCCACTTCGTCAGCCTGCCGTTCGATGGACATATTTTTGTGGATGATGCCGAGGCCGCCCTCGCGCGCCATCGCAATCGCCATGCGGGCCTCCGTCACCGTGTCCATGCCTGAACTGATGATGGGAATCTTCAAACGAATATTACGGGTCAAGGACGTTGACACGTCGACATCCTTGGGCAACACTTCCGAATAATCGGGTAACAACAATACATCATCGAACGTAAGAGCGTCCGGGCCAAATTTTTCGTGGTCCATTAGGCCAACCCCCTTCCAATTATTTTAAATAGTATACCACAACAGAAATGCGGTATCTATAGCGGAAAAGAATTGATTTTCAGACTTTACAGACCGTTTGCTATTCGAGTATTTTGTCAAATATTATGTTAAAATATCGGTGTGTATGGTGCTAATCAGGAAACATTTCGTTTTATCAGCACAACACAACCGAGTGAGGTGATGTGTCCTAATTTAATCAGTGTTTAACCTGATGTCTTGTAAAAACGAACGGGAGGCAGAACATGAAAAAAAATAGTGTCGTAAGTTTTCTTATGTTGTCGAATTTGTTGGCAGCCGTTTTTATCGCCGTTCTGTTAATGGGACAGGTCGCACATGCCCAAAACACTTCTTCCGACAATTCTCGATTGGATGCCATTATTGAAAGAGGTTCCATATTGGTTGGCACCACCGGAGATTATAAACCTTTTTCTATTTACGACAAAACTACAAACGATTTTGTCGGCTACGACATTGATGCTGCAAAAATGCTCGGTGAAGCATTGGGCATCAAAGTCGTTTTCATCCAGACTTCCTGGCCGACACTAATGAAAGATCTGCTTGATGATAAATTTGATATCGCCATGTCAGGCATTACCCGCACTTATGCAAGACAAAAGCAAGCCCACTTCTCCCATGGCTACTTTTCGTTTGGCAAATCTCCTTTGATCAGGGCGCAGGACAAAGCGAAATTTACCAGTCTGGAAGCCATCGATCAACCGGGTGTAAAAATCGGGGTAAACCCCGGCGGCACCAATGAGCGATTCGTCAAAACAAACATTACGAAAGCCACAATCATTGTCCATACAAAAAATGCCGAAATCCCTGGCATGGTGGCCGAAGGAAAGTTTGATGTGATGATTACCGACAGTCCTGAAGCGATTCGCTACGCCAAAGACGATTCCCGCCTTTATGCGGCTCTGTTGGACAAAACCTTCACCAAAAACCAGTTTGGCATTATGATGCAGCGTGGCGATCAAGCATTCGCCAACTTTATCAACATGTGGATGGAAGAAATGAAGCTTCAGGGACAATTCGACAAACTTTACGACAAATATATGAAATAAAAATCAACTCTCAAATGACTTGATAGCCCTCAACATTTCCCGCGGGAAATGTTGAGGGCTATCAAGTCATTT
>JBGSKE010000444.1:0-15490 GCA_041741355.1 Negativicutes bacterium
ATCCACGCTGCCCTCAGGTAGCGGAATCTCTTCGATGTGTCCTTTGAGGAACTCAGCGTTTTCGATGCCGAGTTTTGCTTTGTTGGCATTGGCGGTTGCCAGCATTTCATCGGTCATGTCAAGGCCATAGGCTTTACCGGTCGGGCCCACGCGGCGCGCCGACAGGATCACATCCAGTCCGGCGCCGCTGCCGAGGTCCAGAACCACTTCGCCAGGATGCAGCGGGCAAAGGGCAGTCGGGTTGCCGCAGCCAAATGAAGCTTCGATCAGTTCCTGGGAGATTCCAGCAGACTCATCTGTTGTGTAAAGATCGCCGGTGATGGCCTGGGTCGCTTTGCTTGGGACGGCGCCGCAGCAGGAATTGCCCGGATCGCAGCAACCGTTTTTAAGCGTGATCGCACTGGCGTAGCGCTGACGAACTTTTTCGCGAACTTCATCTTTACTCATTGTGTTCATAATAAACTCTCCTCCAAAAATTATTTTAGCAACATTTGTTGGATTTCAGTGCCGCCGTTAATGCATACAGACCTTTTAGCACCATTTCCCGTTCGGTTGGGTCGATTTCAGCCATCACAGAGTCAAAATACATTGTCATGCGTTGTTCCAGGTTGTTATATGCTGTAATTCCTGCGTTGCTCAGCTTTAAACTGACATAACGCCGGTCATTGGCTGCTTCTTCCCGCAGCAATAGTCCATCCAGAACAAGCTTGTCGGCTGATCGGCTGACCGTGCTTTTGTCCAGCCCCAGTCGATCGGAGAGTTGATTAACCGATAGCACCCCGGCGCGGCCAATTTCAATCAGGGCGTGGCATTGGCTGAGGGTCATTTCACAGCAGGCAGCTTCGCTGCGCTCCAGGATTCCCAGCTTACGGATCAATATTCGAAGCAGTTCACGCAGAGTCGCCGCGTCAGTGGCTGAATGCATCGCCACAGCATCCCCTCCCATTCGTGTTTGTATGAAAAAATAATACAACAAATAATTGCAACATGCAACTAAAATAAAACAGCTGCATTAAAGGTGCGTTTTTCCGCAAAGCAAAAAGCTTTCTGCCAGAAGTGGCAGAAAGCTCTGTAGCGAATGATGTGAATGGAATCAGCCGAGGCGTTACTTTTCGCCGATATCGGGCATCGCATAGTTTTTTTTGGCGAAAATGAATAACAGTGTACTGACAAAGAGAAACAGGATTGCCGTAATCCAGAATATCGACGTAATACCAAACAGTAAGGACAGCATGCCGGCGCAGACCGGACCCAGGACGTTTCCCATCAGGCCGGCGCCGCTGGTTATGCCATAGGCAGCGCCGCGTTTTGACTCGGGGATAAGATAGGTGATAATCGTATTGGAGCTGGGGATCATCGCGCCGATACTCAGGCCGTTTATCGCCCGCAGCACTGCAAACCAGACAATGTCGTCGGCGGCTAACTGGCCTAAAAAAGAAAAGGCGCCCAGCAGTGAAGACGCGATCAGGATTTGTTTGTGCGAAAACCGTTTGCTGACACTGCCCATACTGGCTGAAGCGATTGCGCTGGTCACACCGCCAATTGCAATAATAATGCCGGAAACACTGGCCAGATTGCTGATGTCCGGAACGATGGATTTAATATATAAAGGTAATACCGGGCCGATGCCTTGCATAGCGAACTGGGCCAAAAACTGTACAAGCAGCATCAGACGCAGGTCCGCCAACGACCAGATATACTGAAATGTTTTCGCCAACGAGGTAGCGTTGCTTTTTATCACCGGCGTAAATTTTTCGGTTACCGCAAAATGAACAATCACCAGCGCCAATAAACATAAAACGCCAAAGACAATAAACGGTTGCCGGTAGCCAAAAGAATCCGCGATAAAACCGCCTAACATCGGTCCTGTTGTTCCGCCGACGATGATCGATGTCTGAAACATTCCCACCGTAAATGAAATTTCTGCCGGCGGCGTCATACTTAATACCAGAGCGGTTGCCGAAGCTATAAAGCCGCCGCAGAGGCCCTGCAGGATCCGCAGCGTCAACAACTGATAAACATTGGTTACGTACGCCATGCCGATGATGATGAATCCATACATAAACAATACTTTTTCGACCATCGGTTTGCGCCCTTTGCGGTCAGCCATTGCACCCCAATAGGGATTGGACAGCGCCGCGCACAGCGAAGCGGAACCCATGAGAATACCGGACCACATTGCAACTTCGCTCGGATCGCTTATGCCCAGCAACGTTACATATAACGGCAAAAAAGAAATCATCCCGGTAATCGCACTCATGCCAATGAACTGAGTTGTCCACATGATGGCAAAGTTTTTTTTCCATTCAGCAATCAAGATGTATAGCCTTCTTAAACATTCAATTTCTCAGGCAATTATAACACATCGGACGTTTTTGTTTTGCCGTTGCAGGAATTTCGGCGGAACCGCGGGAATAATAAAATTATCTGTTTGTTACGGGGGAGTGAATGCATGCAAAGGGTTTCGGTCGGCTTCCTGGAAGCCGGGATGGTGGCGGCGCGCAACGTACACAGCGCAGAAGGCCGGCTACTGGTGACCAAGGATACAGTGTTGTCGGATGCGATGGTGGCGAATATCCAAAAAACCTCGTTGGGCTCGATTTACGTGCGAAATCCCTTGTTTCAGAACATCGAGGTGGAAGAGGTCGTTACCGAAGATAACCGACGCAAAGCGGTCATGGCGCTTAAGAGCACCGTCGCGGCGTATCAGAAGAGCAAGGTTCTCGATGTGATTCCGCTCAAAAAAGTGTTGCGGGATCTGGTGACCGAAATCATCCGCAACCGGGATTCGATGATTCATCAACTGGATATGCGGACCTACCAGGATTATATTTATGCCCACTCAGTCAACACCTGCATTTTATCGGTTTTGATTGCTGTGAACATGGATTATCCCGAAGCAAAGCTTACCGACTTGGCGCTGGGCACGATGCTGCACGACCTGGGCATGATGATGCTGCCGGATTCGCTGCTGCTCAAGATGGGCAATCTGTCGCCGGAAGAGTCGAAACAAGTGCAGCAACACCCGGAAGCGGGCTTCAATATCTTGCGTACCGTCCAGGAGATGCCGATCACGGTGGCCCATATCGCCTATCAGCACCATGAGCGGGTGGACGGCAAGGGGTATCCCCGCAACCTTACGGCGGACAAAATCCTTGAATTTGCCAGAGTGGTGACGGTGGCGGATACTTTTGACGCATTGGTTTCCGACCGTCCTTATCGCAAAGGAATGGTGCCGCACGAGGCCTATGAGGTGATGATGACATTGGCCGACAGCTATCTCGACCGCGAAATCTTGCATTTGTTTCTGACGCATGTGGCGATTTACCCGGTCGGGGCGGTTGTACAGCTGGATAATGGACAGTACGCGGCAGTGACGAAGGTGCTGCCCCGCCTGCAGACCCGGCCGCATATCCGGCTGTTGACCGACCAACAGGGAACGGTGCTGGTCGAGCAACCGGAGCTTGATCTGTCACAGCACCTGACGCTGATGATTACGCGAGTGCTCAAAGAAAATGAAGTGTTTGCACTGGGCAAAACTGTCAGTCGCGGCGAAGCTTAAACGGTTGATCGCTCTGTGGCGGAAAATGAAGGAGGGTTCACATGTACAAGGTCTTTTCGATGCTAGTGGTTGCGGTACTAGTCGCGGGATTACCGTTGATTGGGCAGGCGCAGTGGGATGCGCAGAAGAACAAATGGATCGTTGGCGATAATGACGCGGTTTTCTACGCCAACTCCAGCTGCACCGGTTCGCAGTATTTGCTGATGCAGGGTGTGATGGAGTATCCGCTACTGCATAATGTAACAACACCGGGAGTGAAAAGCTGGAATAACAAAATTGCCTGCGCGGAATTGGGAAAAAATGCGGTAGTAACAGTATGTAAGGTTCAGAATTTTAAGACTCCCTGTCTGGACTTGACCGCGGGGGTGCATTCCTTCATGGGCACGCGGCTGGGTACAGATATTAGTTCCATTCGTAAAACACAGTGATTTTTCCGGCACGATCAAATTGCTGTTTCAACAACCGGCGCTGATGGGTAACGAGTCCTTGCTATTCTGGACAGATAGCAAGGACTCGTAATATTTAATAGACGCTATATCGCGCTTAGTAAGATTTTGAGTTAAGCAGCGCTTTGGCCAGGGAGATTCGGTTGCTGATTCCCAGTTTGGTGTAAATGCTTTGCATGGCTTTTTTTATCGTCACTTCGGAGACGTAGAGTTGTTTGCCGATCAACGCGTTGGACAGGCCCGAAACCGCAAGTTCGGCTATTTCCCGTTCCCGTGCGGTCATCGCGGCTGTAACGGCTTCGGCGCCAGTCAGCGTTTTTTGCACACTTTCGATATTGGCGGTAACGATTTGGCTTAGGGCTTTTATCCGGTTGATAAACCATCCAGCTTTTGCCTCTCTATTGAAGCTCGCAAAAATCGGGCCAATATCAGCGCTGTTTTCGACAAAAGGCATTAGCAGGCGATCGGGTGCGGCGATGTCCAGCGCTTGTTTCAAAGCAACCTGCGCTTGCCGGGGATGCCCAAGCTTATGGTGGGCTGCCGCTTCGTAAATACAGGTGTATATTTCAGCCAACAGATTGGGGAACGCACTGGCGAGTTCCTTGAAATGAGTGGAAATGCCAAGAAGTTTGTGAACCTCGCCGCCAGCAAGCAAGGTTTTGCCGTAAATCATATTAAAATAAGCATGAGTGGGGAAAGGTAGCTGGCTTTTGGTCAAGTCGCCGTCAGTAATCCAAGCGGGAACTTTCTTTAACTGGTGCAGACTATTGTAGAGATGCCCTTCACAGAGGCCCAGCATTCGGTAATATGCAGGGATGCCGGCTTGTTTCGCCTTGGCGCGTATTTGTTGCAGGTAGTCGGTCAATGCGCCGGCATTTCCCTGGGCGAGCGCCAGGCGAAGCAAAACAAACAGAGCGCAAATGGCCAGCGCCGGCTGATTTGCCGATTGCGCCGCATATAGCGCAGTATGGGAAAAAATCTCGGCTTGTTCAAAGTCGCCGCAATAGTAGGCTTGTTCAGCTTGCATCGCGTATTCTCCGCCAGCGCCGTGGTTCAACGTGATCTGGCGGTAGTAAGGGAGGCAATCCGTAAGATCGCGCAGTTCTTGCTCCAGTTTGCCGCTTTCACGATGAAATAAGTAGAGTACAGAGGGGCCCTCAAAAGTCCACGGAGCGCTGCGATCAAAAAATTCCGAGGGGGAATTCAGTAATTCACAGGCTTTACGTTGATGTAAAGACATGGCGGCAATATTGTTGAATTCGGTAAAACTAAATAACAGTTCGAGCTCTCCAGCCAATTGGGCCTGCGTCATGCCGCTTTCCGGTTGAATGGTCTCGATGAGTTCGGCAAGTTGTTGGCATTCTTCGCTAAATAGGACGACTTCGTTATAACTGAACAAATTCATCGCATAGATCAGGCAAGCCCGGGGATGGGCTTTTTTTAGATCAGGAGGACAGTCGCGGAAAAAAGTAATCAGTTTTTTTAAAGATTCGCCGGTCAGCTGAAGCCCCTTTTCCTGTTCCAATGCATTGAGAAGCGAATCCGGATCGTTGGCTCGCTGAAAACAATCCATGGCTCGCAGGTATTCTCTGGTTTGCATATACCATAGACCGGCCCGTTGCCAGACTGCTTGTTGCTCCGGGAGAGATTTCTTGGCAAATAACTCGCGTAGATACGAATTGAAAATGTTGTGGATCCGATACGTTTGCGTTGAAGGATCCAATGCGATAAAGGCATTTCTTTTCGTCAGATTGCGGAGGACAGATTCTGCCTTATCTCTCGGGCAGATCATTTTCACTTGCTCGAGGGAAAAGGTGTCGAAAATGCACAGTGTCAGCAAAAACTCTTTAATTTCTGGCGGGAAGTTTTCGTAAATTACGTTGCCAATGAGATCGTGCAGGCTTTCCTGCCGCTCGATCCGCCTGTCTTGCAAATAGCTCAGCAGGCATAAATACAGGGCGCTGATCCACCCCTCCGTATAGGCGTGTACCTGCCCGGCTTCTTGCTGGTTTAATCTTACGCCGCATTTTTTGAAGTACTCCACGGTTTCGGTCAGGGATAGTTCAAAACAACGTTTGTTGATCAGTGTGCAATAGCCTTTTATCACAAGTTCCGTGGACTGATCGCCAAAATTGACCCGGGAGATGATCACAATATGTAGATTTGCTATTTCGGCCTTGACCAATAGTTCGACGAACCGGTCAACCTCGGCGGATAGTAGTAGATGGTAATCGTCGAAAACCAACAGCGTTTTGGCCGGAAATGTGATGTTTTCGAGGATTGCCAATGCTTCATCCGAAAACTGGAGCGTGCCGGAAAAGCCTAGTTTGGCCAGTTTTTGTGCATCGTCCGGATTGATTTGGGCGATTGCGTGAGTAAATCCTTGCCAAAATTCGTCCGCAGAATCACTGCCCAACGTTTTCCAGAGGGTGAATGCGCCGTTAGATTTCGCATACTCGCGTACCGCCGTAGTTTTGCCATAGCCCATGGGGGCTTCCACAATGGTAAGCGGAGTTTCCAGGATTTTGTCCAGCAATGTTATTAGCGAGGGGCGAAAGTAAAGTAGCGAGGGTTTGTAAGCAGGCATAAAGCTTCCAATCTATCAACCTTGGTTGATTTGTTTTGTCGTATATCCCGGAACAAAAAATATCCTTGAGCGCAATAGACGCGGATGATAATAGTATATCCCGAAAATAGGTGAAACGGGTAGATCGAGTAACAAAAAACCACTCCGGCTATTCTGTCGGCAGGATGCCAAGCGATTTAAGAATCGCCACTGCAATGCTACGCGCCTTTACACCGCCGGCGTCCTTGCATTGTTTCAAGATACTGGCCAGCAGATTTATGATAAGATTAGAGCAATCAGGTATTGCTATTGGAAAATGCTGACGGGGAGTGGGCCGTGTTGAAGTCATTGCGCGCGGGAATCGCGACCGTAGTATGTTTGATATTGCTGACGGGGTGCTCTGCGCCTACCCGGCCTGCGCTGCCGACCGAAGCACAACAGGCGACGCGGGAGGGGTTCGTGATTGCCGGATCAGGGGTCAACCTGCCGCTGATGCGCAAATTAGCGATAGCCTATGAAGCAAGACGGCCAGCTGAAAAAATCGAAATCCCGGACAGTATCGGATCAGCAGGAGCGATCAAAGCGATAATGGACAAGGGGATTAATCTGGGACTGATTTCGCGCCCGTTGCAAGAAAAAGAAAAGGCTGCCGGGTTGAAACAGATTCAGTATGCAAGGTCGGCGGTGATTATTGCCGTCCATCCGTCGGCGCCAGTTGACAATATTACAGTAGCGGATTTGCTGGCAATTTATCGTGGCAGCAAGCGCCAATGGCCAGATGGGAAAAATATCATACCGCACCTGATGTATAAAGAGGATGCGGTCAATGGAGTTTTGGCGGAGCAAATCAAAGAGTTTTCCGGCGTGATTGATGAGGCGCTGCGTAATAATTATTGGAAAATACATTACAATGACCTTTCCATGGCTCGGGCGATTGTCGCAATACCAGGCAGTATCGGATTTTCCGATAGTTCCTGGAGCAGCAGTTCTCAGGAAAAAATGAAAGCGCTGCAATTGGATGGTTTTTCACCGACGCCGGCAAATATTCTTTCCGGTGAGTATCGACTGGAGCGGGGGATGTACTTTGTTTACCAGGAACCGATGGCTCCGCGGGTAAAGGATTTTTTTGCCTTTGTTTTTTCACCGGAAGGACAACAGATCATTCAAATGGCAGAGATTATTCCTGTGCCGAGGATAAGCGATGGATATCACTAATTTTCTGCAATCATTTAATAAACGCATCATAATGTTAGCCGTTATCACGGCTGTTTTGATCAGCCTGACTATGCCGCTCAGCTATGTTGTGTTGCAAATTCACCATGAGCGAGAAACAAATCAAAACTATGCGGCAAAGACGGCAAGCCTAATGCAAAATGCAGTTCAGGAAAACCCGGCTTACTGGCAATATGCTACGCACAAATTGCAAGCATTGCTGGCAACGCAACCGCGCGAACCGGCGATTTGTTCGGTCGCAATCTATGATGCGCGTATGAATTTATTGTATGAGGCGCCGGCTGCAAATCAGCCGCGGGTGTTCTCCCCGCTTACAGCAGTGGCGGAAATTCGTTATGGAGGAAAGACTGCCGGTTATGTTCAGACGCAAAAGAATATAGAATCAGTTGCAGAAAAGGGGTTGCTGCTTTTTGCTTTTTTTTCTCTCTTGGGACTTTCGCTTGGTTATGCGCTTTATCATTATCCAATCAAGATCGTGCGTCAGGCTTCGCAAACAGTCCGACAAACATTGCGCGAACTGCGGACTTCCCGCAAAGAAGTTGTGCAATCTAACCATGAACTCTCATCGGCATTAGCTATAATCGAACAGAAACAAGCGCAAATGATTCAGCAGGAAAAACTGGCGGGCCTTGGACAAATGGCCGCTGGGGTAGCGCACGAGATTAATAACCCGCTGGCGTACGTTACCAATAATACAGAAATGCTGGCGCAATATTTTACGGCGTTTACTATACTGGCGCAACATTGCCGGCAGCTGCAAGCTGCAGACGAGCTTCAATTCAAGGAAAAGGCCGCTGAAATGAACTTGATTTATAAAGAGCAGCATGTCGATTATATTATCAACGACCTGCCGCAGCTTATCGCCGATACCCTGGAAGGGTTAAAACGGATCAGCAAAATAGTCAAGGGAATGCAAATTTTTACCCGGGTTGAAAGACATAAGGTTTTTGCGCCATATGATTTGAATCAAGGATTGGATGCCACCTTTATGGTGACGCAGCATCAAATCAAGCAATGCGCCATTGTGGAGGAAGAGCATGGCTGCGTTCCTTTAATCGAAGTGATTGGCGATGAAATCAATCAAGTATTGTTGAATCTGGTAGTCAATGCAGTGCAGGCCATTCAGGCAAAAGAATCTGGCAAGCTGGGTGTAATTCAGGTTGCCACCTGGTGCGACGCTGAGTTTGTATATTGTTCCATTGCAGATGATGGCATTGGTATTGCCCCCGATAACATGAAGGATCTTTTTAATCCGTTTTTCACCACCAAACCTGTTGGTCAGGGAACTGGTCTGGGATTGAGCCTGTCGTATGATATCGTAGTGGCGCACCATCATGGTGAATTTGAGGTGGAAAGCAAGGAAGGTGAAGGGGCAAAATTTATCATAAAACTGCCGATTAACCATGCTGCTGGCAAAGACACTTCGAGTTTGCCGAGCTGAGAAACAGAAAAACCCACGCCAGACGCAATCGCGCTCGACGTGGGTTTTTGTATATTAGAGCTGTCGACAAAGGATTTAGGAAATCGATGCCGGTTTGATCAGGTCTAGCTCCAGCGCTCTGGCGACAACTTTGGTGCGGTTATTCACGTCCAGTTTGCCAAACAGGCTGTTTACATGGGTTTTAACGGTGCCGACAGTAATAAGTAATTCTGCGGATATTTCTTCGTTCGAAAATCCTTTGGACAACAACAGCAGGACTTCCTTTTCTTTTACGGTCAGGGATGCATAATGATTGGCCGGCGGTAAGGGTCGCTCAGCTGGAGAATCATCTGTTTCGCGTAATTGGTTATAGGATTGAACTGCGTCGCAAACAACGGAGCGAATCGAGACAATGGGCGTCGGTTTTGTCAAAAAGGCTGTGATTTTACCATGATTCACAGCATCAATCGCCATTTGCAGATCGGGGCGACCGGTGATTAGGATTCGTTGCGCAGTCGGGTCAATCTCAAAGATTCTGGCAAAAAGTTGAACGCCATTCATAAGCGGCATTTGAAAATCGGAAATTACTACGGCAAAAGGTCCCTGTAATTCAAAAATTTTTAACGCCTGAACCGGATCGGTAGTAGTGATGGTTTCGAAATGCCCATGCAAGATACGGCGCATCGATGCCAGCTGTTTTTCATCGTTATCAACAATTAAAATCCGTGCATGGGTAAGGGATTGAGTCATAAACACCTGGCCCTTTCTCTTTTTGTAAAAATTCACAAATATCGCCTTAAAACTATGTTGTTTATATATATTACTCCACAAATGCGAAAAAATCCTCTATAACAGCAAAAATCCCGTACAATGTCGTACGGGATTTGGAAAAACAAGGTTCTGTCAAAGGGTCCGTAGCATCTTTCCTATATCCGGAACTTGGATAACGCGCCCTGCAACTCGGTTGCCAGTTGCGCCAGGGCTTGGCTGGCAGAGGCGATTTCTTCCATGGAGGCAGCCTGTTCTTCGGTTGCTGCCGATACGGTCTGCGCTTCTGCTGCCGAATCTCGGCTGATACTTTCCACTTCCTTGATCGAACCGACGATGCGTTGGCTACCGACAGCGGCCTCGTTGATCGCCGTGGCGATGAGGGTGACTTGATCTGTGACTTGACGGACCTGTCCGTTGATTGCTCCGAAGTTGGCGCCGGCTACATTGACCAGTTCCACGCCTTTTGTTATGTCCTGGATAGCGGTGTCAATCGCGCCGACCACTTTGCCGATACTGTCATGGTTATTGCCAACAAGGTTTTTTATCTGGCGGGCTGCGGCTTCGGACTGCTCTGCCAGTTTGCGGACTTCATCCGCTACGACGGCGAAGCCTCGTCCTTGTTCTCCGGCCCGTGCCGCTTCGATGGCGGCGTTTAGCGCCAGGAGATTTGTCTGTCCAGCGATGGTTGAGATCAGGCCGACGATTTCGCCAATCTGTGCGGAGCTGGCCTTGAGTTCTACAGCCGCAGTTTGCGCCTGTTTTGCGCCTACACTGACTGCGCCCATCTGGGACACGGCCAGGTCCACAGATGTTTTGCCTTCCAGCGCTGACTTGGCAGTTTGTTCGGACATTGTCGCCATTTCGGCAGCTGTGGCGGAGACTTCTTGCATCGTCGCGGAAATTTCTTCTACGATTGCTGAAGTGTCGTTGACGGCTGAAACTTGTTTCCCGCTGCCGTCGGCCACCTGTTGGATGGAGGTGGCGATACTGGTTGAGGCCTGAGCAGACTGCTCGGCGTTGGCGGTTAATTCTTCCGAAGAAGCCGCCAGTTGCTCGGCGCTCTGGGATACCTGCCCAATCAGCTGTCTCATGCTGCGCAGCATCCGATCAAAGGATCGTCCCATGTCGCCGAACTCGTCGCGCCGGCTCATGTATGCGGGGTCAATGTCGCGGTCGAAATGCCCTTGTGCCATATCGTCCAATCGGGCGCTGACTGTTGCCAGCGGTTTGGTGATCATCCGCGTCAGGAAGATACTGACAACGATGACGATGAGCAGAGCCACTACACTGAGCGAAAGGGTCGTGACTTTCACCGTGCTGACCGTCGATGCAGAGGCGGCCATCTGATTGCCGATCACTTTTCGATTATCCGTTACCTGCTCAGTCGTCGTTTTATTGATCTCGTCCGTAACTTTGACCAACGGGGTAGCGATTGCAATAAACTGGTCCTCCAACACTTTGAGGGCGGCCGCAGTTACCGTACCGGTGCTTTTTTCCCGGTGATATTGCTGCACAACCGGGAACAGGTTGGTCTGAATCGCGTCTTTATAGTGCTTGATATTGGCAATGAGTTTTTCAATATCCGCCTTTTTTTCCGGCTGCACTATTTGAAGTAACGCTGTGGCGTTTTTTCCGGCTTCGTCATATTTATCCATGGCTTGTTTGGAAAAAGAGTCTCTACCGTATACCATGTAGCCGCGTGTAGCCATAGTCCCTTCTGTAAATAGCTGACTCACCGCATTCACCAGTTCTACCCGTTGACTGCTTCGCGCAATTTCGGTCATTTGGGTTTGTACATTATCGGCGGAATAGTAGGATGTCCCGCCCATCCCCAGTACTACCGCGATCACCAGGCAAAATCCCAGTGCAATTTTAACGCCAACTTTCATTTGGATCCCATCCTTTCACTATTATTGTTATTTGGCTGAAATGATGTTTATCAGTTTATATAACTGCTAGCGCGTGACAGCGAGACGATCCATTTTTGCGCTCCTACCTTCCAAATGGTAAAAGGGGCTATGGTTGAGTTCTGGATACTATTCTTGTCCAAGTTTACTTCTTTAATCACTTCATCCACGACTAGCGCCACTTGCATCCCGTTAACGTGCAGGATGATCGTCGTCATTCCATCTCTGGCTGCTAGTATCGCCTGGCTATCTAAAACCTGAATAAATCTGTTGTTTTGGTCAATCGACTCGCTAACATCACTGGAATCATTTTGCGGCAACCTGCTCAGCCTATTACTCTGCAATACTGCGCCGACTTCATCCACCGGGACGCTGTACGTTTCGGAGCCCAATCGAAATTGCAGCACTCGAATATCGTCCATGTTCATGCCCCCCTTTCTCTGGCTACTAACTTATGTTCTGACTTTAGTTTATGATAAAGGCCAAAACCTATCATCTGGCATAAGGCATAGATGCAAAAAAATAATGATAATGGCGAAAGAACCTTATATCAAGAGGTCTTTCGCCATTATCTTATTTGATCCGATCCTATACCAAAAGGTATAGAGGTTTTTAGACTCATGGAATTTCCCAAAGCTTGCCGCCCTCTGCGGCCCTCAATCAGTTTTTATGGCTTAAAATATAGACCAGGCCTGTCGGCAAAAAACAACGCTCGACACACTTGCGATTCGTTTTTTCAGGGCGATTCGCAGGATTTTGAACAAGTTAGTCAAATACATCAGTAAGAAGTGATGGTTATTTTGGAGGCGCGCTGATGTCTTGGAGCTTGCAACACAAAGTAATACTGATGATCGTACTGCTGATTGTATTGCTGGCTGCAACTTTGAGTGCGGTAATCGGAGAACGCGCCCGCACCGAATTTCAAAGTGAAGTGGGCCGGGCATTAGCGGATACGGCGAACCAAATGACCAGCCGCCTTGATCAGTACATGTGGGGGCGGACAATGGAAGTCCGAATGCTGAGCGAAATGAATGAATTTAAAAATAGTGCAAACGCCATAGTGGCTGAAGCTTTGCTAAATCGGATGCAGAAAAATGTCCCGGCGTTTTCTTGGCTTGGTATCACAGATCGAAACGGAGTCGTTTGGGCAGCTACGAGTCGTATATTGCTTGGGACGAGTTTGGCAAAAAGACCGGTATATATTGAGGGGGTCAAGGGAGAATTCATCGGTGATGTTCATGAGGCGGTTCTGTTGGGGAAATTGCTGCCCAATCCTTCGGGAGAACCGTTGAAATTTGTTGATATCAGCATGCCGGTGAAAGATGATTCCGGAAACGTTCGTCATGTGATAGCAGCGCATCTCAGCTGGGAATGGACCAAACAACTGGAACAGTCGATGTTTCAGCCAATTCAGAACCGCAAGCAGGAAGAGGTATTCATCATCAGTCGTGTTGATCAAACGGTGCTGTTGGGACCCTCCGAGCTGTTGGGGGAAAAGTTGGAGGTTGAAAGTGTCAGGCGTGCATTTAAAGGCCAAACTGGGTGGGTTCAGGAAACATGGCCGAACGGGCAGGAATACATTACCGGATTTGATATTGGCGATGGCTATCTGGATTTCCCGGGATTGCACTGGATTGTTCTTGTACGGAAGCCGGTTAGTATTGCTTATGCGTCTGCAGAAAAATTGCAAGGGTTCATTTGGCTGTTGGCCGGGGTTTTTGCCACAGGTTTCGCGATTGCCGGCTGGGTCTGGAGCGGTAAGCTGACAAAACCATTGCTGGAGCTAGCCAAAGCAGCCGACAGGATTCGTTTTGGCGGCGGACAACCTATTGCGGCTCACCAAGGAATCCGTGAAATCGAAATGCTCACGAATTCATTGCAGGAACTCATCAACAGTATTTCCAGCGCGCAAATGGAGGTGTCCAAGCTCGAAGTGATTGCTTCGCGGGACCGGCTTACTGATCTGCCAAACAGAATCAGTCTCGATGCCTTTTTATCGCGAAGTCAGGCCAGAGTATTGCGACGGAAAGAAGAAGTTTTGGTAGTCCTTTTCATGGATCTCGACGGGTTCAAAGCAGTAAATGACACACATGGACATAGCGCCGGAGACAAAGTGCTGCAGGAAACCGCCCGAAAATTGCAGGGATGTATCCGAGCGGACGAAATCGTGGCGCGTATTGGGGGTGACGAATTTGTTGCCGTTATATTTGTTGTTCGCGGGCAGGAACAGGAGTCAGTGCGTGCGATTTCGACAAGGATCATCCAACAAGTGAACGAGCCGGTACAACTTGAGACCGCTTTGGCGCAGGTGGGCTGCAGTATCGGAGGCAGCGTTTGGGATAAGTCTGTGAACATGGAAGTGACGCTGCGTCTGGCAGATGAGGCATTATACCGGGCCAAAAGGGCTGGCAAGAACAGACTCGACTTTAGCTGAAGACAGAGCGTGGAGGTTGAAATGAATATTATTGGGATCATGGGCAGTCCGCGCCCCAAGGGGAATACGGCAGTTTTGCTGGAGAAGGTAATCAGTGGGGCAAAAGCGGCAGGCGATGAATCGGTGATTTTTCAGCCCAATGTTATGAATATCCGTGGCTGCCAGTCCTGCGACGCCTGCAAAACCAAAGGACGTTGCGTTATCCAGGATGATATGCAGAGTGTGTATCGGGCGATCAATGCAGCGGATTTGCTTGTGCTCGCGTCGCCGGTATATATGTGGAGCATGTCAGCGCAGCTGAAAATGGTAGTAGATCGGCTGTATGCTTATTTGAACGCTGATTATTCGAGCCGGCTGACGAAACCGGCCAGGCTGGGGTTGCTGTTTACCCAGCATAATCCCGACGCCGAGGCATTTATGCCCTACTTCCATTCGGTAGCAGGAATTTTAAAAGTGATTGGCTTTAAACCCGTGCCCGATGTTTTAGTGGGGGCAGGGTTGCGGGAAATTGGCCAGGCGGAAGAAAACACCGCTATGGTTTTTGAGGCAGTACAGTACGGACGCAGATTAAGGGGGAACTAGTATGGAATCCTATGAAGTAAAAGAAAAAATTCGGGCGACGTTTACGACGCTTATGCAGTTGGCGCAAGTGCAAAAAGGGCTGGCATTTTTGGAAGCGGATCAGGCCCGCTGCATTGCCGAGCAAAAAGTTTTGGTTACCGTTGAGGCGCCGACCTTTGCCGAAGCAAAACGAGCGCAATACTATGCTGAACGACTACAGGAACTGGGACTGCAAAATGTTCATATCGACAAGCAGGGCAATGTGCTGGGAACTCGGCCCGGCAAGGGCGGCGGGCCCAAGATTCTGATTGAAGCGCACCTGGACACTGTGTTTCCGTTGGGAACTGATGTGACGCCGGTTGAACGTGACGGGAAAATTTATGCACCAGGCATCTGCGATGATACTCGCGGTCTGACCGCCAATTTATCGGTGATACGGGGCCTGCAGGAATCGGGCCTTGAAACGCAGGGCGATATTGTATTTGCCGGAACAGTTGGCGAAGAAGGCATGGGCGGCATGTGCGGGATGACAGCGCTGTTGCTAGATCATCCGGATATTGCCGCACCGATCTCGATTGATGGCGCCGGTT
>JBGSKE010000445.1:0-11995 GCA_041741355.1 Negativicutes bacterium
CAAAAAGCATCTGACCATCAAAGGAACCTGGGGAATCGATCTGAGCCACTTTTACCGCTCAATTCAAATCATGGCCAAACATCACAATCGCTTCGCCTGGGAAAAATTCGTCTCCGGCCATTACGGCCTGCATGAAGTCAACCAAGCTATCGCCGATGTAGAGCACCACCGGGTAATGAAAGCCGTTATCGACCCGCACAAAAAATAAACAGGCTGAGGAGGAATTCACATGCAGACAAAAACCGCGTCGAGTAAGTTTGCCTTGTTGATGCTGTTGCTGTTTTTGGTCGTATTCCTGACACAACCGGTACTCGCTGCGCCAGCCACGATCATCGATGAATGGAAATCAGTGCCGTTACCGGCCGCTCCACAGGTCAAGCCCGTTGTTATCGACCCCAAAACCACCGCTTTTCTAATCCTCGATATTCAGCTGCCGATGTGCGGTGTCGCGCAAAGACCCCGTTGTGCGGCATCCGTGCCAAAAATCGCCGACTTCCTGCTGCAATCCCGGCTCCGGGCTATGCCGATCGTCTATAGCCTCACACCGACAGGAACTGTCGAAAACATCGTGCCTGCTGTTTATCCTTTGCCTGGTGAACCGGCAGTTCGATCCAGCGTCGACAAATTTTACAACACCGACTTGGAAAAAATCTTAAAAGAAAAAGGGGTTAAAACCGTGATCATCGTCGGCACCGCTGCTCATGGCGCTGTGCTGCACACCGCTACCGGCGCGGCGATGCGTGGCTTGCAGGTTATTATCCCGATCGACGGCATGTCCGCTATCGAAACTTACGCCGAACAATACACCGCCTGGCACATGTTGAATGCGCCCGGCACACGCGCCCGGACAACCTTGACCACATTTGCCCAGCTGTCGTTCAAGTAAGTGCAAAATAAAACCCGCATGATGCTGGTCATCACGCGGGTTTTTTTATTGGTCTGTCCACCGTTAATCAGTATAGGTCACAAACACTGTTCGCCGCCATTGCGGGCCTGGCGCACTAAAGAATCGAACGACCCTACGGTGAACCCCACCGACAGCATCCGGTCAATCAGGCCGTCCCGGCTGCGTTCCCATTGAGAAACGGCCCATACCTCGCCCTTTTTGCCGGGAAACGCAACAAGTATGACGTTAATTTCCTTGCCCGCACAGTCCTTAGCCAAGACTGCCGCTACCGACGGTCGGGAAAAATCGAATTCCGACAGCGGTTGTTGCGGCATCATCAGCGTGGTGAAATCTTCCAGCGCAGCACGTGCATGCGTCACCGCGACGGCCCGGTTATAGGTAAATTCAGCCAGTTCCGGCGTCGCCGACTCGGCTTGGCCATAACCCGACACCATCAGACCAAAACACAATATCAGCAACGAAACTCTCAGACATTTTCTCACTCCCGTCAACCCCCTTCAATATTTTCATATCGGTTGATTGTAGAATTCCTGTACCAATAACAATATTATTCTGCGCGCCGCTCAGTATCCCTTTTATAAAAATGATTTTGCATTGTGACAGGGTTCCCTCATCTGTTGTCGAAATAAATAATATAATAGTTTGATGAAATAACAAATAACGCAAAGAAGCGAGGTGCTCTTTCATGGCAAAGATTAAGGCCCACGCCAAACGCCTTCGGATTTACCTCGGCGAAGCCGATTCCTGGGAAGGCAAATCGCTTTACAAGGCGCTGGTGCTGAAAGCCAAAGAACTCGACCTAGCCGGCGCAACAGTCTTTCAGGGTTGCATGGGCTATGGCGCCAACAGCCGAATCCACACCGCCAGCCTGATCGATTTGTCGGCCGACTTGCCAATTCTGATCGAAATCATCGACAGCGCCGAATACATCGAAAAATTTATGCCTCATCTTGACCTGATGCTCAAAGAAGGTATGGTAACTGTCGATGATATCGAAGTTGTCAAATATGGCAAAAAACCGCCTGTGCGTTAGCCCAAGCGGGTTCAGGAGCAGATGATTTGGAAACAATACTTTTTGTCGCCATCGGCGGCGGCGTCGGTTCGGTTACCCGCTATCTAACTTCAGTCTGGGCGGCAGGACGATTCGGCGTCGATTTTCCCTATGGCACGTTACTGGTCAACGTGGTCGGTTGCTATCTGATCGGCCTGTTTATGGTGCTTGCCACAGAACGGTTTATGTTGCCTGCCCATTGGCGTCTGTTAGTCGCCAGTGGTTTTCTGGGTGGCCTGACAACTTTTTCCTCGTTTAGTTATGAGTCGTTAAAACTAGTGCAAGACGGCGCCCTCGCGCTAGCCTTCCAGAATATAGCCGCCAACCTCGTTACCGGCCTGATCGCGACTTGGCTTGGCATCATCAGCGGTCGCAGCCTTTAAGGCAGCGAGTCACGATTTGCCTGTTCCACGGCGCGTCGTTTAAACGCACGGAAATGCAACAGCAAATTAAGAAACGGTATTTTGAGCAGCGGTTTGGCCGCTGCTTTTTCCGTGCTGCGACTGATTTTTCCGCCGAGCGCCAGTTCGCGCCCCGCCTGCACATAAGCTGCCAACACTGCCTGAACCAGTGGATCATCCTGTTTTTCCAATTGCGGCGCCATTTTACGCACCAGGGTTCCGACGATTGGCGCATCGACGTAGCGGGCAAAAGTTTTGAAATAGGATAGGGTGTTTTTCACCGTTTCCTGCTCGATATTGGCGCAGAGAGTCATAATCACCAGCGGTTTGCCGATTACTTGCCGATCCGCATGATGAAATATCAGACCGCTTTGCGTCAAAAACAGCCCGAGTGCCGTCCCGGTAGAATTGAACCGATCCAAAAAAGTTTTTAGCAAGCCGGTCACGCCAAATACATATACCGGCGATCCATAAACGATGATATCCGCCGCCCGCATTCGGTCAAATATTGTCTTAACATCGTCTTGGTCTTCGTATACGCAATGACCAAGCGTCGCCGGTTTGCTGCAAAAACCGCAGGCCAGGCAGCGGTTGATTTTCTGCTCGGCAAGTACAACCGTCTCAAAATCAGCGCCGCAGGCTGTCGCGCCCTCGGCCAGTTTGTCGAGCAATAGTTGGGTGCAACCGCTCCGGCCCCGATGGCTGCTGTTGATCGCCAATATTTTCATTTTCATCCCTCCTGGCGCCAATTCCAACCTGATGCCGGCTCAAATTAGTCGATACAAACATCTTCACCGTTGAGGATTTTTTTCATGTTCTTCATCGGGCACATTTTGCCGCACATCGTGCAGGTGTCTTCATGCTCCGGTTTGGAAGAATCGCGATAACGCTGCGCTTTTTCCGGATCAATCGACAACGCGATCATTTTGGGGAAGTCCACTTCGGCCCGCGCCGCACTCATCGCATTATCCCAGTCCCGCGCGCCGGGAATCCCTTTGGCGATATCCGCCGCATGCGCGGCGATCCGGGAGGCAATGATGCCTTCTTTCATATCTTCGAGGTCCGGCAGTCGCAAATGCTCGGCTGGCGTCACATAGCAGAGGAAGTCGGCGCCGTTGGCGGCGGCGATTGCTCCGCCGATTGCGCTGGTAATATGGTCATAGCCGGGGGCCACGTCGGTAACGAGCGGGCCGAGTACATAAAATGGCGCACCATGACAGAGCCGCTTCTGCATCATCATATTGCCGGCAATTTCATTGATCGCCATATGGCCCGGTCCTTCAATCATCACCTGGACATTGCGGGCCCAGGCCCGTTTGGTCAGTTCGCCGAGCGTGATCAATTCCTCGACCTGCGCTGCATCAGTTGCGTCATGAATCGAGCCGGGCCGGCAGGCGTCACCCAGGCTGAGCGTCACGTCATATTCCACGCAGATATCCAGCAACCGGTCGTAGTATTCATAAAACGGGTTTTCCTTGCGGTTCATCTCCATCCAGGCAAACAATAATGAGCCGCCGCGCGATACGATATTGGTCAACCGCTTATTGCGTTTAACGCGCTCTGCCGTTGCCTGGTTCATGCCGCAGTGAATGGTCATGAAATCTACGCCGTCAGCAGCATGCGTCTCGACAACTTTGAAGAATTCATCGACTGTGATATCCTTCAAGCCCTTATCGAGCAGACCGACCGCATCATACATCGGCACCGTGCCGATCATCGCCGTGGACGCGTCAAGCAGCCGACGCCTGAAAGTCTGGGTTTTGCCGAAACAGCTGAGATCCATGATCGCTTCCGCTTTCAGCTCAATTGCTTTCAGCGCTTTGGTCAGCTCCAGGTCGAGATCGCAGCAGTCCTTGGAAACTCCCAGGTTCACATTGATTTTTGTCCTAAGGCCAGTGCCGACCCCTTCAGGATCCAGTTTGCAGTGATTTTTGTTGGCCGGAATCACAACCTGACCGGCGGCCACCAACTCGCGCAAACGCTGCGGGTCCATTTTTTCCTTGGCGGCGACAGTCTGCATCTGCGGTGTAATAATTCCTTGTTTCGCCGCATCCATTTGTGTTGAATAATTCATCTTCATCCCCAACTTTCCTTTGTTTTCCGCGCATAAAAAAGAGAGCAGTGCAGAAAAGCTTGCTCCCCGTTATCCTTTGCAATCGCTTCCCTACGGTGGTCTTAACCACATCAGGTTCCAAGGGTCGGAATCTTCCTCTCAGCCTTGCGGCCCCCCCAGCTTACTGCCCTATTCACTTCACTTGTATTGTATTCCTCAGACGGCAAAAAGTAAAGCGCAGGTTCGGGCAGCGCGGCGACTCAAAATTCGGCTCCAATAATTTTAAATAGATATTTTAAAAATATTGTTGATTTTAAATAGATAATATATTATTATATCTATAAAATACATCAGGAGTTGATACTAATGCAACGCAACCAAATATTGACGCAAGCATCGGTCAGCGATCTCAAGCGCGGTTATGTTTTCGCGGCAGCGCAGGACCGATTCCACTGTCTCTGCTGCGGGTTTAAAACCGAACCGGGCCAAATCTATCGAGCCGCAGACACTTATTATGACGCGGAAAAATTTATGCGCATCCATATTGAAACCGAACACGGCTCGCCGCTGCAAATTTTGCTGCAACTCGACAAGCGCTGGACCGGCCTGACCGAACTGCAAACGCAGCTCATCCACTTATTCGCCGGCGGTGTCAGCGATCAGGAAATCACTGGCCAACTCGGTTCAGGCAGCGTGTCGACAATCCGCAACCATCGGTTTTTGCTGCGGGAAAAACTGAAACAGGCGAAATGCTTTCTAGCAATCGGCGAGCTGATGGAAGAACTGTCGCAAACTAAAAGCACTGCCCCAATGGCAAAATTGCCCGCCGCTGTTTCTGCCGCAGAACAAAAAATCCTCGCTACTTATTTCCCGCAAGGCGTTGACGGTCCGCTGGCAACCTATCCCGGTCGGGAAAAACGCCGTCTGATTGTCCTGCGGCAACTCGCCGAGCGGTTTTCACCCGATTGCGCCTATACCGAAAAGGAAGTCAACGTTATTTTATCCGCCGCTTATGAAGATCATGTCTTGCTGCGACGACAGTTGATCGATTACGGGCTTTTGTCCCGCCGACCAGACGGCAGCGAATATCGTCGCAGCGGCGCAGCGGCGGCAACGCACCAAGATATAGAGGAGGCTGAAACCATGGATAACGAGCGCAAAAAAGCGTTGTTGCGCGAATATAAGGAAACACCGCTGCCAATGGGGGTGTTCCAAATCAAAAACAACGCCAACGGCAAACTACTGCTACTGAAGGCACTAAATTTACCCGGTATTATCAACCGCCACCAGTTGGAACTGCGGCGCGGCATGCATCGCAACACCCTGCTGCAGGCCGACTGGAATCAATATGGCGAAGCCGTTTTTTCCTTCGACATCCTCGCCACATTGAAGCCTGAGGAATTTTCGCCGGAATACTATCCGACCGCAGTCAACGATCTGTTTGAAGCATGGCTGGAAAAATTGCAACCGTTCGCTGAAGCTGGTTACAACAAACCACAATAGCCTTCTGCATGGTTTGCAACGCAGCAAAATAGCCAATAGAAAAGACGGTCAACAAACATTTTTAGTTTGTTGACCGTCTTTTCTATAGATACCAAATCAGTCCAGATAATTGCGCGGCAAACAGGATCCTTTTACGATGTCCACCCATTGCCGATAGTTCTGCGCCAGCGTCGGGCTGAGCGAAAACGCTTCCCGCACTTTTTCAATCGCCTGTGTTTGCTGTCCGTTCTCAAACTCATCAACACAGCCAATCGCCAACAAATTGGAGTAGGCAATTTTGCGCGACAAGTCGTCATCAAATACCGTGCACTCTTGCACTACGTTTGGCTTCGCCTGTAGTCTCCGCCAGTTGCCGATGCCTGTTTCCTGCGAAAAGATATCCATCATTTTGATTTCCGGCAATCCTAAACTTCCATCCGCCGTTGCCACCCAATAGGCCAAGTCCATAAATACTTCTTTCTCATTGCTGCTCTTCAACATGTCCAAAAACATAATGCATCCCCCTTCATTGTTTTTCTTCTTGCCGCCGCTGCCGCTTTCATGTATTATTGTATCCATGCGTTATTCATATTTCAAATATCTATTTTTTGCTTTTTTCATACTGAAATAATATGGATAGTGAGGTGTCAAGATGGATATTCGGCAACTAAAATATTTTCAGGCCATCGCCGAAGAAGGCCAGATCTCCAAAGCCGCCAAGCGCCTCAATATGGCTCAGCCACCGTTAAGCCAGCAGTTGAAACTATTGGAAGGCGAGCTGGGCGTTCAGCTTCTCGAACGAGGCCCCCGGCAAATCAAACTGACCGAAGCCGGACGTCTACTACAAGACCGCGCCGGACAGATCATCGAATTGTTGAATGCAACAACCGTCGAACTACAGGACCTCAATTCCGGCTCGCGCGGCACTCTGTCGATCGGCGCGGTCGCATCAGCCGGCGCTACTTTCTTGCCGGAACGCATCCGCAACTTTCACAGCCAATATCCAGGCATCGTTTTTCAATTTTGGGAAGGCAATACGATGCGGATTCTGGAGTTGCTGCAAAACGGCGTTGTCGAAATCGGCATCGCCCGCGCAATTTACGACCCCGATTTATACCAGGCCTACGACTTGCCGGCCGAACCGATGATCGCCGCGCAAAAAATCACAGCAACGATAAAACAACCCGCTGCGCGCCTGCAGGTAGCCGAGCTCCGCGATAAACCCCTGCTGATTCACCGCAGCAACGAGGCGATGATCAGTGAAGTTTGCCGCAAGAACGGTTTTCAGCCAAATATCCTCTGTCGCGGCGACGATGTGCGTTCTTTATTGGCCTGGGCCGACGCCGGACTCGGCATAGCGATCGTTCTGAAATCCGCCACCGGTCTCGTCCCCAGCAATCAACTGACCTTTCAGGAAATCGCCGACCCGGCTCTATCGATAAAAAAGGCGATCATCTGGTACCGCAATCGCTATTTGTCGACTGTAGCGCGTAATTTCCTGGCCTGCTTGCTGGCAGCCCGAACTTAAGCCAATAGTGATTTTCCCATACTTTTTTCATATGGATTTATAAGTTTTTTTGTATTGGTCAGCCAATCAAAGATTTGGCATAATAATTGAACATAACAAACTAGGAGGCTCAATGGTATTTTTTCAAGCGCTCGAAGGACTATTCGCAATTATGCTGATGGTATCCGTCGGCTACTATCTCACCGCCAAAAAATTGATCACGCCGGAAAATTCCAGCCTGATGCCCTTGCTGGTAAACTATGTTTCTGTGCCGACATTCATGATCTGGAGCATGATGAACACATTCGATCGGGCCAAGCTTCTCCCGTTGCTGGCCGGCGTACTGGTTCCAGCCATTTCCATGTTGATCGGGTTTTCAATCAGTTATGTCATCTCCAATTTACTGAATCTGCCGGACAACCGCCGAGGAATTTTTCGTTCGGCGTTCTTCTGTTCCAGCGCAATTTTCGTTGGTCTCCCTGTAAATCTGGCCTTGTATGGAGAAAGCAGCGTTCCCTACGTTCTGGTCTATTTTTTGGCCAACGCCTTCCTGTTTTGGACAATCGGCAACTATTCGATCAGCCTCTGCGGACAGTCCGCTCCTGCCAAGCTGATCAGCCTTGCCTCGCTCAAACAGGTTTTTTCACCGCCGTTCATCGGTTTCACCATTGCAATTACGCTGGTCATGCTGGGCGTGCGGTTGCCCAATTTCCTGATGATAACCTTCAAATACCTCGGAAGCATGACCACTCCTGTGTCGATGTTGTTCATCGGTATCGTGATGTTCGGCGTGAAATTCAGGGATATTAGACTAACCAAGGATTTGTTTGTGTTACTTACTGGACGGTTTGTCATTTCCCCACTGATCGTCCTTGTCGTAGCCTCCTTTTTTCCGATTCCCGAGCTAATGAAAAAGGTTTTCGTGATCCAATCCGCCCTGCCGGCGATGACCCAGACGACGCTGATGGCCCGCCTTTACGGCGCCGATACCGAATACGCCGCAGTGCTGGTCAGCACGACGACCATCGCCGCCCTGTTCGCCATCCCGGTTTATATGCTATTAATCTAGCATCAAATTCAAACTGGCGCCCACCCTGCAAATATGAAGGGGCTATGGAAACTTTGGACAAGTTTCCATAGCCCCTTTTTATCTATCCAGCCTACGGTCGGTCGTTTATGCTTGCATCAGGGATGATCCGCCAAAATTTGGCTGATTTCCAGCAGTTTGATGAATTCGCTCCGATAACCGTTTTCATCGCCGCCCCGTGCGCCCCGCGCCAACGCCAGCGCCTGTGCGTAGGATGCCTGGCCTTTAAACTCCGAGTTCCGCAGCAACATCCCGTATTCTACCACCGCAGCGGCAAACTGGAGATTATCCGACGGCAACGCTGCCGTTTGCGCGTTAGCGTCAACTCGGTGCGTCATCAGCAAGCTCGTTTCTTCATTCGGTTTTTTATAACGAATCTTTACCTGCAGCAGATCACTGCCGCCAACAGTCTGACTCTTTTGATACAACAGCGGATCGACATCGGCTACGTTCTCCAGGGAATCAGCCGGCACGATCTCGTACAGGGCGGTAACCGAGTGTCCGGCCCCCATGTCGCCAGCGTCTTTTTTGTCGTCGTTAAAGTCGCGGTCGGCCAGTTTTCGGTTTTCATAGCCGATCAAACGATAGGATTTTACGGTGGCCGGATTGAATTCCACTTGGATCTTCACGTCTTTGGCGATCGTGAACAGCGTTCCCGCCATCTGGGACACCATCACCTTTTTTGCTTCCAGCGCATTGTCGATATAGGCGTAGTTGCCATTTCCCTTGTCAGCCAGCGTTTCCATCTTGTTGTCTTTAATATTCCCCATCCCAAAGCCAAGCACGCTGAGAAATATCCCCTGATCGCGCCGTTCTTCGATCAGCCGCGCCAACTCGCCTTCGCTGGACGCGCCGACGTTGAAATCGCCGTCAGTTGCCAAAATTACGCGGTTGTTGCCGCCTTCAATAAACTTTTCTTTGGCAATCTGATAGGCCAGCTTGATTCCTTCGCCACCAGCGGTTGATCCTCCGGCCTGCAGCCCTTCGAGTTTAGCGATGATTTTCGCTTTCTCGCTGCCTGGCGTTGAGTCAAGCACCAGGCCGGCAGCGCCGGCATACACCACAATCGCCACCCGGTCTTCCGCTCGCAATTGTTGCACCAGCAGCTTAAACGCCGTTTTCAGCAGCGGCAGCTTGTTTGGCGCAAACATCGAGCCAGACACATCCAGCAAAAAAACTAAGTTGCTGGGCGGCAGATTCTCCGTTTTTATATTTTTTGCCTGCAACCCCAGCAGGACAAGTTTGCGGCTGCTATTCCACGGGCTGACCGCCACCTCGGTCGTCAGGGAGATCGGCTGCTCACCAGTTGGTTGCGGGTAGTCATAAGTAAAATAGTTCAGCAGTTCTTCCGTGCGCACCGCGTCCGCCGGCGGCAGGTTGCCGCTGTTGAGGAAACGCCGCACGTTGCTGTAGGACGCAGTATCAACATCGATCGAGAACGTAGATAACTGATTGCTGTTTACGTTCTGAAAACTATTATCGGTGATCGTCTTGTATTCTTCCGTATTCCAGGCGATGGGCGCCGACGGACGGATCATACTGGATGGCGGGCGAGCCACCGATGGCCGGGTTGCCTCTTTTGCCGCCAGCATGATCCCTTTGCCGCCAAACATCCGATCCACCGCATAATCGCCTTTGAGTAAAATCACCGCGGTTTTGGCGGTATTCAGCTTGCTGAGTAAACCGTATTTTTCCTGCAGCGCCGCTAGCACCGACGCAACCGTCTGGTCTGATCGCACGACCAAATCCACTTTAAAATCCGACACTTCCGGCACGGCGACCAACTCAATTCCACTGGACTGGGTCAACAGATCCAGCAACTCCTGCAGCGGCATCGCTACAGCTTTTATTTCCGCAGCAACCGCCGTCGTTTTCAGGCGACTTTCGACATTGGCGGCCCCAACGCTCGTCATCAGCGACAAGACTAAAATTAAGAGCAGTGCAGTCAATTTTCTCATCTAACTCATTCCTTTCGCTTTTGTCCCTGGGTTGTCCCCCGGACTGCTTTCAACCGGATAAACGTCTAGTCGACCAAAAGGTAACGCTGCTGGAAAAAAATAATTGTCGCGTTACTTTTTAAGCGTTGCCGCGTTTGATAATATAAACAGTTTGGTTGACGGCAAGTGCTCGCCGCCCCTACAATGGACCTGGAACCATCGAAGCTTCCAGGAGGTGGAACAATGCCGTCCGAATGGGACTTGATCGAAAAAGCAAAAACCGGCGACAAGGCTGCTCTCGCTGAACTGGTCAGCAATTGCTGGCAACCGCTGCACCGGTTTATTGTGCACAAAATGGGCAGCGCCGACGAAGCGCAGGATGTCGCGCAAGAAACTTTTTACCGCGCGTTTCGCTCGCTGAGCCATTACAAAAAGACGGACAGCCGTTTCACAACCTATCTCGGTCGAATCGCCACCAACCTGATCACGGACATGTGGCGCAAAAAAGGCCGCAGCCCCGTCAATAGCGATTTCGACGATTCGCAGGGCCAGCTGTCCGACAGCAAAAATCCAGCCGATCTGTTGGTTGACCAGGAAACGAAAGCAACGCTGGCAGCAGCGCTTGCCGAATTACCGTCAGAGCAGCGTCAAGTCATTGAATATCGGATTCTGGCCGGGCTACCGGTCAAAGAAGTGGCAATTGCCCTTGATAAAAGTGAAGCGGCGATCAAAATGCTGCAGCAACGTGCACTAAAAAACTTACGGGAAAAACTGCTGGCAAAAGGAGGTTGGGCAAACAAATGAACAATACCGCCGAAGAACTTTCTGCCGCGATCGACCAGCTCAATGCCGGCCAGCCCCCTGTAACAACTGATCAAGAGACCGCCGAGCTGCTTGCTGTTGCCGCGCTACTGCGCGACTCCGCCTTGCCGGTCAAGCCTCCCGAACACATCCTGTCAGCCACCGTCGAGCGAGCCGCCGCCGGTCTGGCAGCACCTAAAAAGCCCAGCCGCAATCCCTGGCTATATTCCGGCGTGTTAGGCGCTGCAGCCGCCTTGCTCGTCTTCTTCGGTTTGCATGGAACTCCCGCGATTCAGGATATCGCCCAGCAAACAATGCCCACCGCCGTACCGCAAGCAAATCCTACCGAAAAAACTACCCCGTCCAACAATGCTTTATCGTCTGATGCCAAAAACATCCCCCCAGTCGCTCCGACGGAAAAGCCTCGCTCTGGACCGCCACAGGCCAAGCCGGCTTCTCCCGATGCAACTTCAGCGCCACCTGCGGCAGCCCCTTCTGCGCCTCCCGCCGCTGCTCCGGCAGCCAAACCAGCTGCCCCGGTCCAGCCTGTCCCGGCTGAAGCAAGGACTGAACGCGCCGCAACTTCGCTGAAATCTACCATTCCGCCAGTGATGCCAAAGGAAAAGGCGACCGCCAACGATCTGACCGCACTAAATCTTCCCGGTCGCACAGCCGACTCCATTACCAAAAGTCCTAACGGTGACAGTCTGCGTCAGGTTTTTAGCGCCGACACGCCGCAAGAGTTAGTTATAACGCAGCGCAAACTGCC
>JBGSKE010000446.1:0-12547 GCA_041741355.1 Negativicutes bacterium
CCCTATAAAATCGGCAGATCTAAAATGCTTTTCGAGATCGAGCGGCAGGGATCACCGATTACCCTCGGACAACTGCGAACCATTATGGGCCATTTGGAAAAACACGAGTTGATTCTCAAAGGAAAAACGCGTCAGGCAACAGTCATCAGCGAGAAAGGCAAACAATTGCTGGACTATTTTTATACAACCAATTCAAACTAATGTTCTCGGAGGTATCCGCATGAACCCAGTCCCACCGAAAAAAGTCTTAGCCGTGCATGATTTGTCCTGCGTCGGCCGTTGCTCGCTCAGTGTGATCCTGCCGATCCTTTCCTGCATGGAGGTTCAGGTCTGTCCCTTGCCCACAGCAATTCTCAGCACTCACCTGGGCGGTTTTTCCACTGTTTCCTTCAGCGATTTTTCTTCGCATATTCCCAGTTTTTCTGCCCACTGGCAACGGGAAGGCGTCCAATTCGACAGCATTTACAGCGGCTTTCTCGCATCGATTGCGCAAATAGAAATTGTTTCGCAGCTGATTGATGATTTTTCCGCCAGTCGCCCGCTGGTCCTGGTCGATCCAGTCATGGGCGATGAAGGAAAACTCTATTCGGTATATACCGGCGAAATGCAGGAACGGATCAAAAAACTGATCCGCAAGGCAGATATTATTACGCCCAATTACACCGAAGCAGGGTTCTTGCTGGGCCTGCCGTATCAATCGCTGGTTAGCCAAGCTGAGTTGCTGGAGCCCTGGTTAGTCAAACTGTCCGAACTGGGACCGCAGAGAATCGTCGTCACAGGGGTTCCTCTGCCAAATCAACAGGTCGCGAACCTGAGTTACGACCGGCATACCAGGCAATTTCGGTATAACACCAGCAAGTTGATTCCGGCGCGCTATCCCGGCACCGGTGATGTTTTTGCCAGTGTCCTGTTGGGAGAAGTGCTGCGGGGCACCGCCCTGCCTGATGCAGTCGAACGCGCCGGTTCCTTTGTATTTTCGGCTGTCGAACAGACCTATGCCGCCGCTACGCTGACACGGGAAGGCGTTCTGCTGGAACGTTCGCTGAAAAAACTGCTGGAGGCTGCTCATGAATAACAAACGTCGCCTGACAATCAAAGATACCATCACCATCGGCGTGCTGGCTGGCATGTGCGCAATTGCCACCTCACTCAAAATCCCGCTCGGCGTCGGCGCGATGGTCCATCTGGGAACGGCATTCATGTTTACCGTTGCGATTGTGCAGGGCGGCGTGTATGCGGGCCTGTCAGCCGCCATCGGCTCGGCGTTTTTTGACTTGCTGATGGGTTTTTCACCGTATACTCCCTGGTCTTTTTTTATCAAAGGCATTGCTGGCCTGCTGGCCGGCGCGATCGCCCATGGCCTGTGGCCCCAGGAGAGCTCGCCCGACCTCGGCGCAAACCATCGCTGGTTGCTGCGTGCCATAACTGGCTGCCTGGTTGCTGCACTCTGGACCCTGGGCGGCTATCTGCTCGCCTGGTGGCAAGTTACCGGTAGCCTGGCGGTGGCGTTCAGCAATATACCGGCTTCGCTGTTGACTTCCGGCGTCGGCCTTTTGGTGGCGCTGTTTCTCGCGCCAAGGCTACGAAAGGCGTTGAAGCGATAGGTCCAAATCGATTTCCACGACGGGAGGGACAATATGTGTCTATCAAAATTGCGGTAATCGGCGCAAACCTGGCAAACGTAGAGGAAATCCAATCTGTTGTGACGGCTAGTCTCTGCGGCGACATGGAGATTGTCACCGCTACCATTGATGACTACCAGAATTTACTCGCGGTGGACAATGATATGGTTGTCTGCTTGGTCAATCGACGTGCGGAAATGGAAGCGGTGTTTGGCGCAGACAAAGTAGTCGCCCTAGAGTTTGTTCCGCCTACCGATTACTTTTTGACACTAAGCGAGGTTCCCGCCGGCGCCGATATGCTGATTTTCAACAACAGCACCGCCGGCACCCACGTACTGATGCGCCACCTGCGACATTATAACTTGATGCACATCAATTATGAAATTATTGCCTACGAAGAGTTAAGTCACGCGGCGGTAGCGGCAAAAATAGCTGTTGCTCACTTCATCACCGGCGGCATTTCCTATGTCGGCGCCGGCAGAGCGTTGCACGAACTATTTGGTTCTTACTTATCGCCAAATGCGACCGTCATCGTCAGTCCTCCCCGCAATGCAACCTCCGACTCAATCAGCCGCTTATGCCATGCCTTCTCCAAGCTGCAGACTCAAAGCATTGTCACTACTTTGCAGCGACTTGCCGCCATCGATTATCTAACGCAGATTCCCAACCGGCGAACTTTCGACGAAAAGCTGGTTCAGGAATGGGAGCGGGCGCAACGAGAAAAAACCCCTTTGTCGATCGCCATGCTGGATCTGGATTTCTTTAAAACCTATAACGATCACTATGGCCATAGCGCTGGCGATCAATGTTTGCAGTCCATTGCCCAGGCGATAAAAAAACCCCTTCGCCGCCCGGCGGATATTTGCTCGCGTTACGGCGGCGAAGAGTTTGCCGTCATCTTGCCAAACACCGACTCAGTCGGCGCTCAACACGTGCTGGAAGAAATACGCCAAGCCGTTATCGACCTGGCGATTGCCCATGGATTTTCCACAATTGCCCCCATCCTTACTGTCAGCACCGGCTATACCACCGCTATACCCACTGCGGGCAACACGCCGGAGCAGGCGCTGCGAATCGCCGACAATGCTCTGTATCTGGCAAAACTGCAAGGCCGCAACCGCATCGTCTTTCATTCGCTGTTTGGTGACGGCGATATTTAGCTCTAGCCGGGAGACCGGCTTTTTTAATGTTCAAAACCGAGCCGAATCTGGCATTTTCCGTCCTTTTCTTCAATCTTGATTTTTCGTGCATATTTGCGCACCAAAAATCCTGACAATTGGGCCAGTGCGCCTTCCTCTTCCATCAGTTCGGCCTCGCTCGGCCGGATATGCGACAACACCGGCGGCACTCCTTCATAAGTCACCAACGCTTCCATGTTGAACTCTTCGAAACTGATGTCGAGTTTTATCCGGCCAGTGGCCAGTTTTTCCGCTTCCAGTAGTTGCAGCAATTCTTCGAGCGAAAACAGCATCCGATGGATTACTTCCCGTCGCGCGCCCCAAGCCTCGCCGCTTTCTTCCAAAAACTGCGCTAGTTGTTCGGGATACTCTTGCAGTTCAAATTCGATCACCTGATGACTGGCGATACCGATACGAAACAGCAGAGTCAGAAAGATCGCCGTAATCGAAGCCAGTGCAATCGGTGAATTGAACAACTGGGCGAGCCAATCCGGCCAGGCCCTGCCCATTTCCGGCACTACGTCGACAGCCATGCCAAAGGCGATTGCCAGGCCGAGCACAAACATTTTGCGAAAATCGAGCATCCGCGAAGTGCATACCTGCATGCCGGCTGGAAAGATAAACGCGATTTCCACAAGCAAAATCACGCCGATCACCGGCTTGGGCATGATCGCCAAGAAAGTGGCGATCTGACTAAAAAATGACAACGCAATCAAGACTCCGCCGACAGCGAATCCCAGGTAACGGCTGGTAGCGCCGGTGGCGACCGACAAACCGACGCTGCCGGGGCTGGTCGTCTGGGGCAATGCTCCGATCATCCCGCTGACCGATGTCGCCAGCCCTTCGGCGAATAGGCCGTTGCCGGCAGATTTCAGGTCCAGGCGACGCCAGTCCAGTTCATTGACTTTTTGGCAGGTAGACATGTTGCCGATCGTGATGATACTTGAACATAGCGCCGCCACCGCGAATGCCGGCAAAAATCGAAGATCAAACGACCAGCCGCCCTGGATATTGGGAAAAGTAAACACCGGCGCCTCTGCCACACGGGCTATCGCCGCGCTGTCGATAACGCCGAAGAACCAAGCGCCGGCGTATCCGACCGCCATGCCGGCCAAAATCGCATACTCTCGCATGCGTTTGCCGCCCCAGATATATAGAGAAATGATCA
Organism: Negativicutes bacterium; assembly: GCA_041741355.1. Lineage (GTDB taxonomy): Bacteria > Bacillota > Negativicutes > UBA1444 > UBA1444 > UBA1444. The sequence continues at coordinate 3,969 of JBGSKE010000446.1, forward strand.
CAAGCAAAGTAAAGAAGCCAACAGTAATGGCTTCCGGCGTTGTCGGCGTTGTTACGTGATTTTCGCCGCTCACGCCCCAAAACGCTTTCATGCCGTATCCGATATAGGAAAACGCCATCATGACGATAATCAGACCGATGATTTCCGAAGGAAACAAGATGCGAAGCCGATGAACCAAGCGGCTGAACAACATCTGCAATACGCCGGAAAGCAGCACCATGCCGCTCATCAGGCCAATCCCGCCCGCCTGGATCGTCGCGATTACCGCCGGGAAGTAAGCCGTCCCTGTTTCATGCGCGCAAAAATAGCCCGAACCGATCGGTCCCTTTCGCCAAGCCTGCAAAATCGTGCCAATCCCCATGGCAATCATCATCAAGCCGACTGCATCCCGCGCCATATCGACAGTTCCGCCGGCCATCGTAACCACGATCACCGGAAAAACCAGTTCTACCGATAGCATCGCCACATGCTGCATGACCAGTGGAATAACCGAGCCCATCGGCGGGATATCGTTAACGCCATAGGTTATGCTGCCCGGCTTGGCTGATCCGCTATGCATGACTACTCCTCCAGTCGTGTCGTTATTGTTTCAGGCAACGCAAATCCGCTGACCAGCTGCGCTTTTTGCCCACGAGTCAGTTTTTTTATCGCTGCTTCACGACGCTGCGCCGTCTGTTTGTCATCAAAGATTTCCCAATACACCAGGCGGACCGGAAGGCGGGCCCGCGTGTAACGCGCTCCGCTGCCGGCGTTATGAGCAGCAACCCGCGCCGTGACATCCGTAGTCCAGCCGGTGTAATAAGTGCCGTCGGCGCAACGGACAATATAAGTATATGCCTGCATCATTGCCATGTTTGCCAGATTTCCGGGCAAAAGCCAACCGTCGCCTGCGGTCCGTTGCGCACAATCGGCGTATTCAGCAGCAACGGATGCTGCAACATCATTTCTTCCCGGTTATGTACAATATACTGCATGTTAAGCCGGACATATTCCTTGCCGCCCCGGTTCAGCAGCGCTTCAAGGCCCACAACAGCCTTTACTTTCGCCAATTCCCCTTTAGACAGCCCTTTTTCGGCTAAATCAACAAAGTGAACCGGAATCCGCCGTTCCTTGAAGTAACGTTCCGCTTTTTGTGTTTCCCTGCACTTTTTAACACCAAATATTTGGATATTCACCCTGCATCCCTTTCCACTCAGTTTCTCTGTCATAAAATACGCCGCGCATTATAAAAAAGCCTGCTTTCCGCACTGCGGAACAGCAGGCTTTTCTAGTTTACTTGCCAAACAGTTTCGCCTATTTGATCATCAGTCGCGGCATCATCAGCACCAAATCAGGATACAACGTAATTAACGCAACAAACAGCATCATGATCAAAAAGGATGGCAATGCGTATTTGGCAATCGTAAATAAGTCTTCCTGCACCAATCCGTTGATGACAAACAGGTTAAAGCCAACTGGCGGCGTGATCTGCGCCACCTCAATCATCACCACAAGATAGATGCCGAACCACAACGGGTCAAAGCCAGCCGCCTTGATTAGCGGCAACGCAATTGGCAGACTCATGACGATCATCGAAAAACCGTCGAGCAAGCAACCGAGCACTAGGTACATTACCGACAGAATCGCAATCAGCAGATACTTGGACAGCGCGAGCGTGCCGATAAAGGCGGTCAACTGGGCCGGGATGCCCAGATAGCCTACGGCGACCGACAAAAAAGATGCGCCGCTGACAATCCACATGATCATGCAACTGGTTTTTACCGAGCCCATCAGCGCTTCGCGAAACACTTCGTAGTCCAGGCTCTTCGACATCCAGGCAAAAAACAGCGATCCGATCACGCCGACCGCCGCTGCTTCCGTCGGAGTTGCCCAGCCCAGATAGATAGCGCCCAAGACCATAATAATCAAAGAAAAGACCGGCAACAACTGGGGGATCGTCTTCAGTCGGTCATTCCAGGTATAGGCCAGATCGCTCTTCGGCGCGAGACTTGGATTGATCAGGCAACGAAGCAAGACAAACCCGCTGAATGCAACCGCCAGAATCAAACCTGGAATAACGCCGGCGATAAACAATTTACCGATACTAACATCGGCCAAGATACCGTACACCAGCATCATCATGCTCGGCGGAATCAAAAAACCCAATGTCCCGGCGCCGGCAAGCGATCCCAGCACCAGTCCGCGGTCATAATTGCGTTTCAATAATTGCGGCAGGGTAATTTTACCGACCGTCGCCGTTGTTGCAGCTGATGATCCGCTCACCGCTGCAAACAAAGTGCAGGCCACAATATTCACGTGCACCAGTCGTCCCGGCAGATGGTCCATCCATGGCGACAGTCCATTGAACAGATTCTCTGAAATCTTACTGCGGAACAAAATCTCCCCCATTAAAACAAATAGCGGCAATGCCAGCATCGTCGAGCCGCTGATGCTGTTCCACATGATATTGGAAAGGATGGCCAGTGTCGGGCTGCCGGTAAAGAAAAAAAACGCAACCAGTCCAACCATGAACAGCGAAATTCCCACCCAGACCGTGCCGAGCAGAAACGCCGCCAGACAAGCCAGCAAAGAAATGGATACTGTAAATAAATCCATGACTTTTCCTCCCTATCGGCCCAGCATGCTGGATTCGGCTTCCACTTCATCCACCCGGCCGTCACGGAGCAATATAATTGTCCGTATAAATTCCGCAGCAAACTGCAACATCATCACAAAAGCGCCAAACGGCATAAAAAATTGGGGAATCGCCAAATAGGTCTGGGAGATTTGCATTGAACGACTCTTCGTCACTACGGCGTCCCAGAAAAAATCTGTCGTGGTATAAGTCAATAGCGCGCAAAAAGCAAATCCGATGATAAACGCCGCCAACTCGACCCAGACTTTGGCTCGGCCTTTAGCGAACGTGTGCAGGAACGTCATTCGAATATGACTCTTTTCTTTCAACGTATAGGCAAGCGCTAGACAGGTCAGCGCTGCCATTAGATAGCCTGAGTACTCTTCGGTGATATACAGTGTTTTGTCGAAGCTGGTCCGGGCCACGATTTCAGCCGCTACCAGCAGCGTCGAAAACACCATCAGCACACCGGATGCCACTCCGCAAGCTACCGATAGTCGATCACACAGGCGAACGAAACTCTTCATGAGCATTGCTCCCTTCCGACTGATTACAACCCCAATGATTGTGCACATAAAAAGAAGGAGACGACGAGATGCGCACCCCGTCGTGCTCCTCCATGCTTAAATGGTTACTTGCGCCCAACTTTTTTCTGGAACTCGTCGATAATCGTTTTAGCTTCCGGCGGAGCTGTTTTCAGCCAGTCTTCGCGGATATTCTTTGTCACGACAGACAGTTCACTGAGGAATTGTTTGGAAGGCGCCACAGTTTTGATCCCGTTCTTGTTGCTGATCGCTTCCTGGTCTTTATCCAGTTGAGCGACTTTTTTCCACATTTCAGCTTCCATGTCTTTGCCGAGTTTGACCAACGCCGCCTGGGTGTCTTTATCCAGTTTGTTGAATTCTTTGAGGTTAACCGTCACAATGTCGGTTGCCATGGTAACATTGACCGGAGCATAGAACTTGAGCACTTCCCAGAATTTCGCATCGACTGCTGTCGGAGTAGAGGTCAGCACCGAGTCAATCAGGCCAGTCGCCAGTGAAGAGTACACTTCGCTGAACGGCAGCGGATACGGCGTTCCGCCGACAGCTTGCATGACCAGTCCGCCATTTTTATCATAGGTACGGGTTTTCAAGCCTTTCATGTCTGCCAATGCTTTGATTTCCTTTTTGGACCATACGCCTGCTGCAGGCCAAGGTGATACGTACAGAAGTTTTTGGCCCCATTTTTTTTCGACGACTTTTTCAAAATGCGGACGGGCAATATCGCTGAGGATTTTTCCTTCGTCAAAGCTCTGAATCAGGAACGGCAACGTGACAACATTGAACAGGGGTTCGTCACCGGCCACGCCGCTGGTCAGCATATCCGACACAGGCACCAGGCCATCACGGACGACTTTCAATAGTTCCGGACCTTTGTAGCCCAGTGCGCCGCCGACTTGGACCGTCATCTCCACTTTCCCTTTGGTTGCGTCTTTAACTCTTTTGGCGAATTCGACCAGACCAACGCTTTGATGATTGTTGGGCGGCCATACCGAGTTAGCGACCCACTTAACAGGCGCCACCTCTTTTTTTGCCGGTTCTGCCGGCTTACTGCCGCCGCATCCAGCGATTACGAGCGCGATCACGAGCATGCTGGAGAGAGCAAGAGTTAAGAGTCCGTTTTTTTTGCACCAATTCATGAACAAACCTCCTACACTTTTTATTTGACAAACAAACAAGGCTTTGGGCACGACAGCCCTGTACATTATTCTATGCCAAACCAGAACCTATGTCTAGCGCTGTAAACCAATCGAGGAGTGTATACATCTTCGCGCAGCGCTGAATAATCTTAATTTTTCCGCATTACGGCGCATTAATTACGCTGAAATTATTTTTGCAAACCAAACCACCGCTTGGCCATACGGTCTTCTTTTCAACCCTGCCCGGCTCAGCGAGCTGAGCAATGTAACATCTACCGCCTATTCCGCAATTCTTCCCGTTTCATTTCCGCTTTCGTAACATTGTCATAAAACACCAAACACACTTTCTATTTCGTCTATTGATTTTGCTATGGCTTTTGTTGCCGGAGGCTGCTAAGATAACAACGTCGTCCACAATTCATTATAATTATTAATAAGAGGTGTAAATTCAATGGAAAAAAGCTTACTTCTGGCCCGAATCAGCAAGCTGGCCGCTCTGGCGCACAGCGAAGATCTCTCCGCTTACTCGCTCTCCGAGCAAGCAATCAACGAAATCAAGGCTACCTTGGAAACGCTGACGGAAGAATACGTGGCAACTTACTGCTAATTCCGTCGCAAAGCAAGAACGCATCGTGAAATCACGATGCGTTCTTTTAATTTATCCGAAAATTAGGGGTCCATGGCTTTAATCGCCGCTGCCAGCCGCTTGATTCCTTCGCGAATCCGCTCTTCTGGCATGTTGGAATAATTGAGCCGCAGTGTGTTTTCCACCCCACCATTGGGGAAGAAGGCGTCGCCCGGCACAAAAGCCAGATTTTTCTCCAGACAGCGCTTGAGTAATTCAATCGCTTTTATCCGTTGCGGTAATGTAACCCACAAAAACAGCCCCCCTTGCGGGCGGGTAAAACTGACTCCCGCCGGCATCAATTCTTCCAGCGCTTCCACCATAGCATTGCGGCGTCGGCGATACAACTCGATCAAACGCGACAGATTGCCTTCAAAGTCAAACCGTTCCATAAACAGGTCGATTTCCATCTGGTTGCGCAACGAAGTGCACAAGTCAGCCCCTTGCTTGATCAGCACATATTTTTCAATCACGGTCGGCGCGGCGACCAACCAGCCAATCCGCATTCCCGGGCAAAAAGTTTTGGAAAACGTACCGGTGCCGATCACCAGTCCCTCGTGATCCATCGACTTGATCGACGGCAAAATATCCCCTTCAAATCGCAGTTCACCATACGGATTGTCTTCGAGCACCGCCACACCATAACGACTGACGGTTTCCATGAAGCGGCGGCGGCGTTCCAGCGACCAGGTGCGCCCGGTCGGATTCTGAAAATCGGGGATGACATAGATCAATTTCACTTTGTCGGTTGTAGCCAGAATCCGGTTCAGTTCCTCAATAATCATGCCATCATCGTCCGTCGGCACGGCGATGAACTCCGGTTGATAAGCCCGGAATGCGCTGATCGCCGCCAGATAGGTCGGACTCTCGCAGAGAACTACATCGCCGGCGTCGAGAAATAATTTGCCGGTAAAATCCAGCGCCTGCTGCGATCCTGAAGTGATCATCACTTCGGCCGCACTGGCCTGGGTATCGAATTTACGACCGATCCGCGCGGCAATTTTTTGTCGCAGCGGTTCATGCCCCTCCGTCGTCGAATACTGCAACGCAGCTCGGCCGGATTCTTCCATCAACAGGCGGGATATTTCTTTTATCTCTTCCACCGGAAACAGTTCTGGCGCAGGCAATCCGCCGGCAAAGGAAATCACTTCCGCTCGCTGGGTAATCTTCAGAATCTCACGAATGTCCGATGCCCGCAAAGAATCAATTCGATTGGCAAATTTCAAGCTCATAAACCCAATCCTCCCATTCGCAATATCAACATCACAACCATGCCCGAACCCATCGTCACCGCCGGTGGTTGGCGACGCCAGGCCATAAACGCCGCCACTGCCCCGGCCAACAGATAGTGATTGCCCAGGCCGACCTGCAGGTATCCCTGCGGCGCCAGCAACGCGGGGGCGATTAGCGCCGCCAGCATTGCAGTAGGCACATGTTTCAACAGACGGGTCATCCAGCGGGGAACCCCTGTCCGGCCCAACAGCAGCGGGCTAGCAACCCGGGTAAAATAAGTTGCCGCCGCCATGCATAAGATTGTCAACGCTACCTCAAACCGCATCCACTTTTTCCCCTTCCATCCAGGCTCCGACCGCTACTGCGGTCAGACAGGCCACAATGATATACCACTTGCCGGGAATCAACAGCGCTGCAGCTACACTTACCACAGCCGCCACCAGACATACCGCCATGCTGGTCCGGTCGGTCAGCCGGGGAATCAGCAGCGCCAGAAAAGTCGCCGGCATTGCAAAATCGAGTCCCCAGGCCAGCGGGTCGCTGATATGGCTGCCCAGCACAACGCCGAGCACGGTGGAAACCGCCCAAGTTACGTAGCCGGTGGCGTTACAGCCAAAATGGTAATCCCGGCTATAACCAGTGGCTTGGGCCCGACTGATGGTCACGGCATAGGTCTCGTCAGCCATGCCGAAGCAGAGAAACGCTTTCCAGGGCAACGACAGTTTTTCCATATATGGGACCAGGGAAGCTCCCATCAACAGATGCCGCAGATTAATCAACAACGCCGTCAGACTGATCATTACCAGTCCTGCGCCTGCGGCAAACATCGGCAGACTGATAAACTGGGCAGCGCCGGCAAATACCGTCAGCGACATAAAAATTGTTTCAGCCGGGGTAAGTCCAACCGACTGAGCAAAAATTCCATATGCCAGACCAAACGGGAACACTCCCAGCATCAGCGGCAGCGTATCACGGACTCCGGCGCGAAATTCAGCAACATTGGCAACCATGATCATCAGCCTCTCCGTTTATTTTTATTTCCTCTATCTTATCTGGCAGGATTTTCTTTGTGAATATCCAATATATTATTATTAAGATACCAATTTAACGATTCGGAGGAAATACTCAACAATGGATATCACGAAAATGTTGAGCGGCATCCGCCTGAACGCGGTGCAGTCCACCCCGCTTTATTTGCAGATTGCCAATGCGCTTTCCGCCAAAATCAGCGACTTCACGATTCCCTCCGGAGCAAAACTGCCACCGGAGCGTGAACTGGCCCGACTGCTCGGCGTCAGTCGCACCACGGCCATCAATGCCTATAGCCTGCTTGAAGAAAACGGATTGGTATCTACCAAAATTGGCAGCGGTACTTTCGTCAACATCGGCTCTGCGTTAAGTCAGCCGCAACCGCCGCTGATGCCCTGGGAACAGTTGTTTACGCCGGGATATAAAGCTCCCCTGTCTTCGATCATGCGCTCGATTATCGCTTCCCCCACTGCGGACGACACTATCTCGATGGCCGCCGGCATGCCCGACCCCGCCTTCTATCCGCTGCAAATGATTGAGTCCGCTTTGGACAGAACCACAAGATCGATTGCCTTGGCTGACTTCGGCCTGATCGCCACCGAGGGCTACCTGCCATTACGCCGTTCGCTATCGGCCTGGCAGACCCGGCTGGACAACCCGGCGAGCGTCGATCAGATTTTGATTGTATCCGGTTCGCAGCAGGGACTTTATTTGCTTGTAAAGTCTTTTATCGAACCGCGTGATTATGTTATTGTAGAGTCCCCGACTTATCTGGGCGCCATTCAGTTATTGGAAGCCGCCGGCGCCAGGCTGCTGACGCTACCTCCCGGCAATCGAATCGATCTGGCAATGTTCGAGGATTATTTGATTCGTTACCGGCCCAAGCTGTTTTACACTATGTCTTCGTTTAAAAACCCGACCGGTCGGGTGATGGGTCTAACCGAACGCCAAGAACTGATCCGCTTGGCAGCGCGTCACCGACTCACAATCATCGAGGACGACCCCTACAGCCTGTTGCATTACGGCGCTCCGCCGCCGCCGTCGCTTAAGCAATTGGACGACTATGGCGGCGTCATCCAACTCGGCACTTTTTCCAAGATATTATTTCCAGGTCTGCGTACCGGCTGGGTGCATGCCGCACCGCCGGTTATCAACCGGCTGGCGCAGGAAAAGCAGTTCGTCGATCTACACAGCCATAATCTGGCGCAGATGATTATTCATGCCGCGCTGGAAGAAAACAGCCTGCCGCTGCATCTGGCGCTGGTTCGGCGCGAATACAAAAAACGCCGCAACGCCATGGCGACAGCGATAAAAAAACACTGTGGCCCTGCTATGCGTTTCGAGCTTCCTGAAGGCGGCCTCTACATCTGGGGACGCCTGCCGACAACCGTATCTCC
>JBGSKE010000447.1:0-4911 GCA_041741355.1 Negativicutes bacterium
TCCAAGGCCTCCTCAATCGATAGCGATCTACACAGGGAATAATTCGGTTTATTTGGCCGAAACTCCTCTGTCGGTCAGGTGGAGCAGATTGCGGAATGGTGCAGATCATGTTTTCCCATTTTCCGTTCCTAGCCTTGACAACCTTTCTTTCAACTGCTACAATCAAAACCAACATATGAATAATCAATATCTTTAAAGTCAATGATCAGGAAGAGTACTCGTGTGAGAGAGCCTCAGCGAGCCGGCGGCAGTGGAAGACCGGCGTGACTCAATACGACGAATGGGCCTGAGAGATGCAGTCCGAGCCGCTATAGCGGGGTAGGCGCTGCCGGCAAACTTCCTCCGTTATCAAGGGAAGCAGGTATCGGCATGAAATATGGCCCGTACCGTGACCAAGTCGGGCTCGCAAGAGCCAAGCAGGGTGGTACCGCGGGTTAACCCCTCGTCCCTACAAATAGTAGTGGCGAGGGGTTTATATATTTTTAGCCAAAGAAAAAAGGAGGAGTCAACGATGGAAAACAACAAACCGGTCGAAATGGTCCAAGTCGCGTCGCAAGGGGGCAAATATCGTTGGGTGGCCATCGCAGCACTTCTGCTTGCCATAGGTTCGATTATGCGGATCGTCAGCCCCAGCTTTGCCGGAGTATCGCCCAACTGGGTCATCACCATGTATGTGATCACGCTGTTGATTGTGAAGCCGAACATCTCCAAAGCAGTGGCTATCGGCCTGGTGGCCGGTGCGATCAACACCTTCACCTCAAAATCGCCGCTGCCGCATATCGGCCTGTTGTCCGAACCGATCGGCGCGCTGGTCTGCGTGCTGCTGATGAGCCTGCCCTTCGCATTCAAAGTCGGGCCGGTCAGCTTCCGCCCCGCCGTAATCGCACTGCTCACCACGCTGGCTAGCGGGTTCACCTTTATCACGACTTTTAAATTGATCATGGGCGTACCGATGCAGGTATATCTCTACGGCATGATGCCGGTAGTCCTATTTACCGCCGCAGCCAATACGGTGCTGACCCAGATTCTCTATTATCCGGCCCGCAAGTTGCTCGGCCAGGAGGATGATCGCTAATGCAGGCAATCCAGTTTGAAGATTTTTCTTATCATTATCCAAAAACCGGTACGGGGCTGGACCGCGTCTCGCTCGCCATTCCGTACGGTTCGTTCACGGTGCTGACCGGCGCCAACGGCGGCGGCAAAACCACGCTTTGTCTGGCGATGACCGGTCTGGTGCCGCATTTCTTCGGCGGCAGCCTGTCCGGCCAGGTTCTGGTCGACGGTCAATCGACCGCTGGGCGTAGTGTGGCGGAAACAGCCGGTGGCGTAGGCATCGTGATGGAAGACTATGAAAGCCAGCTGGTATCGTTGACTGTGTTTGAAGAAATCGCTTTTGCCCTGGAAAACCAGGCGCTGCCGGCGGCGCTGATCAAGGAGAGAGTGTCTGAAGCGCTGGCTGCCGTGGGGCTCGACGGGCTCGCGCAACGCGAACTGTCGGCTTTGTCCGGCGGGCAGAAACAACGTCTGGCTGTTGCTTCGGTAATTGCCTCCCAGCCGAAAATCCTCGTTCTCGATGAACCGGCCTCGGCGCTGGACCCGGAAGGGGCCGAAGAATTATATGCGCTGCTGGCGAAACTAAACCGCGAGCAGGGAATTACCGTGATTGTGGCTGACCATGACCTGGCCCGCGCCATGCCCTATGCCGATACGGTGGTTGTGATGGAACAGGGCCGGGTTGCCCTACAGGGAACTCCGACCGATGTTTTTGCAAAAATGCTGTCCGGCCAAATTTATGCCGCTGCCGTACCGGCGCTGCGACGGCTCAAGGGCCGCCTGGAGCGCGAACACCAGGCGCTGTCGGACTGGCTGACCGCCGATGCCGCCGCAAGCGAGATCAATGCGTTGTTGTCACCCCAGAGGAGGCTGTCACTGAGTGCTTGATATTCAACAGGTTTCGTTCGCCTACCCGGGCCATGCGCCCGCTTTGAAAGAAGTGTCGCTAACCGTTGCCGCTGGCGATTTTATCGGCCTGGCTGGCCGCAATGGCAGTGGCAAGACAACTCTGACGCGGCTCATGGTCGGCTTGGCGAAACCGGTGTCCGGGCAAGTTTTGCTGGATGGGCAGAATACCATACAATGCGGTCCGGCCACGATGGCCCGGGCAATTGGCTATGTATTTCAAAATCCGGACCGGCAGATTTTTCGTGACACCGTGGCCCAGGAAGTGGCATTTGGCCCGGAACAGATGGAATGGAGCGACAGCGAACGGGCCGAGGCCGTTGCAGCCGCGCTGAACATGACCGGGCTGGAATCGGTCGCCGCCGCTTATCCGCGAGGCCTGACCCGCAGCTTTCGCCAGCGGGTTGCCATCGCTTCGGCCCTGGCGCTGAAACCGCGACTGCTGATTCTGGATGAACCGACCAGCGGCCAGGATGCGGAAGAAAAAGCCCAGCTGATGAACTTGCTTGACCAGCTGAATCAACAGGGGATCGGCGTGATTTTAGTCACCCACGACATGGAACTGCTGCTGGCGCATAGCCGCCGCGCGGTGGTATTGCATCAGGGAGAAAAAGTATTTGACGGCCCAACCGAAGAGCTGTTTGCCGCAGCTGCGGCAACGCAAGTGACCGAATGGGGCCTGCGGGTTCCTGATGTCGCTGCCGTGGCAGGCAAGCTGGAAAAACCGCTTGGCGCAGTGCGCTCAGTGGAAGAACTGGCGGACCGGATCGAAGGGCAATTGAGAGGTGACGAACGTGAAAAATCTGGCGCCCCTGTGTAATCTTTTACTCACCATTATGCTTTCCGTCTGGACGGTGCTATTGTGGGACCCGCTGCCGCTGGCGGCATTGCTGGCGCTGGAGCTGATGTTGATCGGCTATGCCGGGCAAGCAGGCAAACTGGCCAGGCCGATCTTTGGCCTGACTCTCGTCGCCGGCTTCTTTGCGATTATCCAGTTGCCGTTCGATGTTGCCGTGCCGACGGCGATTGCCAGCGGTCTAAAAATGATGGTAATGACCGTTGCGTTTTTGCTGCTGTTTGCGACGACGAAACTACCGGGATTGACTGCAGCACTGGTCAAGCAGGCGCATATCCCCTATGAATACGCATTTTTGTTCACATCGGCCCTGCGGTTTGTGCCGGATTTCCTGGCCGAAAGTCAGGCTGTGCGTGAAGCGCAGACCTGCCGTGGCTATGTGCCGAGCCGTAACCCGGTTAAACGATTGATTTCCTATGCGGCCATGGTTGAACCGATGGTGTTGCGGGCGATCAGCCGCTCGGAAACGATGGCGATGAGCCTGGAATTGCGCGGATTTGGCAGTGCGCGGCGCACGTTTTCCCAGCAGATTGAGTTTCGCGGTCGGGACTACCTGGTACTGGCAGTATTGGCGGCGTTGACGGCAGTCGTAGTAATCTACCGATAAAAGATAGAAATTTGAGGAGGACGACGGGATGCAGAAAGTACGCAAAATCTTATTGAACGAAAACGAGATGCCTGAAGCCTGGTACAATATTCAGGCCGACTTACCGGAACCGCTTGATCCGGCGTTGCACCCGGGGACGCTGCAACCGATCGGCCCGCAGGACTTGGCGCCGATATTCCCGATGGAACTGATCAAGCAGGAAGTGAGCCAAGAACGCTGGATCGGCATTCCCGAAGAAGTGCGCGACAAATATCTGTCCTGGCGTCCGTCGCCGCTGATCCGCGCTGTTGAACTGGAAAAAGCGCTTGATACACCGGCTAAAATCTATTATAAATATGAAGGCGCCAGCCCGGTTGGCAGTCACAAGTTGAATACCGCCCTGGCCCAGGCCTATTACAACAAACAGGCCGGCATCAAACGACTGGCCACCGAGACCGGCGCCGGACAGTGGGGCAGTGCACTCAGCATGGCCTGCAGCTATTTCGGCCTGGAATGCATGGTCTACATGGTAAAAGTCAGCTATCAGCAAAAACCGTACCGGCGCTCTTTCATGGAAGTGTTCGGCGGCGCGGTTATTCCCAGTCCCTCCGAAATGACAGCGTCCGGCCGGGCCGTGCTGGCGGAACACCCTGACTCGAACGGCAGTCTGGCGATTGCGATATCCGAAGCGGTCGAAGACGCGGCAGGCCGCAGCGATACGAACTACGCGCTGGGCAGCGTACTGAACCATGTGTTGCTGCATCAGACCGTGATCGGCCTGGAAGCCAAAGCCCAGTTGGAGAAAGCCGGCGACTACCCGGATGTGGTCGTGGCCTGCAACGGCGGCGGCAGCAATTTTGGCGGCACGGCATTCCCGTTTGTTGCTGACCGGTTCAAGGGCAACAAAGTCCGAGCGGTGGCGGTTGAACCGTCGGCCTGCCCGACATTGACCCGCGGCGTTTTTGCCTACGACTTCGGCGACTTGGCCAAGTTGACGCCGATCATGAAAATGTATACGCTGGGACACGAGTTTATGCCTGCCGGAATTCATGCCGGCGGCCTGCGCTACCACGGCGACTCGCCGCTGGTCAGCGCGCTGTACCATCACAAACATATCGAGGCTCGTTCTTATAATCAGAAGGAATGCTTCGAGTCGGCGATCCTGTTCGCCCGCACCGAAGGCATTGTGCCGGCGCCAGAGTCCTCGCACGCGATTAAAGGCGCAATTGATGAAGCGCTAGCGGCGCGGGAAGAAGGCACGTCCCGCACGATTCTGTTCACCCTGTCAGGCAATGGATACCTGGATCTTGGCGCCTATGACAATTTCCTGGCCGGCAAACTGGTCGATGCGCCCTGTCCGCAGTCTGACCTGACCGAAGGCTTGCAGTGCCTGCCGAAAATATAGTCATAGTAGAGAATCGTTTATAGTCCATCGCATGAAACAAGGCCTGCGGCAGACTCTGTGTGAGTCCGCTGCAGGCCTTGCGTTTATTTGCGGCAACCGCGTTGC
>JBGSKE010000448.1:0-4605 GCA_041741355.1 Negativicutes bacterium
TTCAGGTCTATCAGGGTTCCGCCGGTGAAATCAATCCCCAGATTCAAACCCTGCGTAGCCAGTGAAGCAAGACCGATCAAAATCAGCAGCAGCGAGAAGGCGAAAAACCAGTTCTTATGAGCTATGATTGAAAACTTCACGTCATTCACCCCTCCTACGCTCCATAAGCTTTGCCGCTCTTGAACAAGCTGGCATTCATCAACATTTTGAGCAGAATTTTGGTGACGGTAACGGCAGTAAACATACTAAGTACGATACCCAAACTAAGTGTCACCGCAAAGCCTTTGATTGGTCCGCTACCGAAGAAAAACAGAATCACTGATGCAAACAGGGTCGTGACATTGGAGTCGAAAATTGTAACAAACGCACGACTAAATCCTGCATCCATCGAAGCCCGCAGTGTCTTGCCGGCGCGATGTTCTTCTTTAAACCGCTCAAAAATCAACACGTTGGCATCTACCGCCATGCCCATGCTCAGAATGATGCCGGCGATTCCCGGTAAAGTCAGCGTCGCATTGAGCATCCGCAAACATACCAACAACATGACAACATACAGCAACAGGCTGACATTCGCCACGAGACCGGACAACCGATAAAAAGCAAACATAAACGCAGTAATCAGTAAAATTCCAACCGTAAAGGCCAGTTTGCTTTTTTCTTTGCTATCATCACCCAGCGTCGGTCCAACAGTTCTGGTTTCCAGCACTTCAACTTTTACCGGCAACGAGCCGGATCGCAACAAGATAGCGAGGCGTTCCGCTTCTTCGATCGATTTGTTGCCAGTGATTACAGCTTTGCCGCCGAGGATCGGTTCATTCACAACCGGGTTCGTCAGCACCTGCTTGTCGAGCAGGATGGCAATATGTTTGCCGACATTCTTGCTAGTCAGTTCGCCAAAGACCTTGCCGCCCTGATCGGAAAACTCCAGTGAAACCAAGTTTTGTTTTGCCTGGTCAATTTGCGCCCGGGCATCTTTCAGATCTTTACCGGTAAGGTGGGTAACGCCTTTTTCATCCTGAAATTCAAGCAACGCAGTTTTGCCGATCATTTCAATTGCTTTTTCGGGATCTTTGACCCCGGGCAATTCAATAATGATACGACGTTCACCCTGACGTTGGATGATTGGTTCGGTTAATCCTAGTTCATTAATCCGCTTTTCAATAACTTTGAGTACGCGTCGTACCGCATCTTCATCTACTTTTGCTTCCGGTGTGTCGACAGCTTCCAGAACCACGTGCGTGCCGCCCTGCAAGTCAAGCCCCTGCTTGACAGACATGGCCAGCGGAGTGATGTAGTAGCCGCAAATGAGGACAATGACTGCCACTACGGCGATAAACTTTGTAAGCTCTGCCGGTCTCAAGTAGTTTCCCCCCAACCGTTCTTTTTTCAAACATAATTATTATATGCCTTCGCCTGCCGGAGTGTCAATGAAAACAAGCAGGACGACCGCGTTCCGCCAAAGTGGAATTGGGGCAAAATGCAACCGCGACCGGTACACTTCGCCCCAATCCGTCATTTTATGCCAACAACGTTCTGTTTTGCAGAGATTCGCAATTATTTTTCGACTGTCGCGTCACTACCACGGGCCGGTTGTTGATGACTGACAGCGCTGCGGGCAACCTCAACTTCGATTTTTTCGGCGATTTGAATCGTAGCAGTTTTTTCGTGCAAACGAATAATAACCCCATACAATCCGCCAATCGTGACAATTTTATCGCCTTTTTTTAGATTGGCTAAAAATTCGGCGCGCTTTTTCTGTTCTTTCTTTTGCGGACGCCATAAAATGAAATAGAATACGACGGCCATTAAAATCAGCGGCCAGGAACCTTGGATAAATTGGTCAATTTCGGGAGAAAATGAAGGCAAACCTCTCACTCCTTATATTTTATCTTGACATATATTCCACAGGTGTTTTGATAACTCCTGCTTATTTTGCAGTCGAAGCCCAAAATAATCTGCGAAAATCCGGATAGTTGTCTTGCAGGAGCGCTTCCCGAATCCGGCCCATTAGTTTGATCAAATAGTGGAGATTATGCAAACTCATCAAACGCAGACCGAAGATCTCGTCGCAACGGATCAAATGGCGCAAATAAGCGCGTGAATAGTTGCGACAGGTATAACAGTCGCACTCAGGGTCGAGCGGTGAAAAATCTTCGGCATAGGCGGCATTACGAATGACGACTCTGCCCTGCGAAGTAATGGCGGTTCCGTTGCGGGCAACCCGGGTCGGAAAAACGCAGTCAAACATGTCGATTCCGCGCGCGACTCCTTCGACCAGACAGTCAGGGGTGCCAACCCCCATCAGATAACGCGCCTTATTGGCCGGCAAATAAGGAACAGTTTGTTCCAGTACCTCATACATCAACGGTTTCGGCTCACCGACCGAAAGGCCGCCGATTGCATAACCGGGGAAATCCATTTCAACCAAGTCCTCGGCGCTTTCCCGCCGCAAGTCGGCGTACATGCCGCCCTGGACAATGCCAAACAAAGCCTGATCCGAGCGATTATGAACCGCCAAGCAACGCCGCGCCCAACGGGTCGTTAAGCGCATCGACCGGCAGGCATATTCATAGTCAGCCGGATATGGCGTGCACTCATCAAAAGCCATGGCAATATCGGTGCCCAAAGCCATCTGGATTTCCATCGATTTTTCCGGTGACAGAAACTGCGTGGAACCATCATGGTGCGAGCGGAACGAAACGCCTTCTTCCGTTATTTTGCGCAAGTCGCCCAGACTGAAAACCTGAAAGCCGCCACTATCCGTGAGAATTCCGCCGTCCCAGTTCATAAAGCGATGCAGTCCGCCTGCTTTCTTTACGGTTTCGTGGCCTGGTCGCAAAAACAGATGATAGGTATTGCCGAGGATGACGCCGGCGCCCATCGTTTTAAGTTCTTCCGGTGATAATGTTTTGACAGTTCCCTGCGTCCCTACCGGCATAAACATCGGTGTGTCAAAGCTGCCGTGCGGCGTATGCAAGCGACCGGCGCGAGCGCCGGTAACCGGACATTGCCGAATTAATTCATAAGTGACCGCTGACATGATCGGCTCCTTCCTATTCAATGAACATGGCATCGCCAAAACTGAAAAAACGATATTTTTGCCGCACAGCCTCCAAATAGGCTTCTTTCACGAAATCGGCGCCCGCCAGAGCACTGACCAGCATCAATAAAGTTGACTGCGGCAAATGAAAATTGGTGATCAGGGCGTCGACAACTTTAAAAGAAAACCCGGGATAGATAAACAAATTCGACCAGCCGCTGCCTGCCGCCAGAATGCCGGCTTGCGCCGCCGATTCCAGCGTGCGAACCGAAGTTGTCCCTACCGCGACAATTCTGCCGCCATTTTGTTTCGTCTGCTGAATGCGCGCCGCCGTTTCTGCGGAAATGCTGTAGTACTCCCGATGCATCACGTGTTCTGCCAGATTTTCAATCCGCACCGGCCTGAAAGTGCCCAGCCCGATATTCAGGGTCACAAAAGAAAAATCGGCCCCTTTGGCACGGACAGCCGCCATCAATTCCGGCGTAAAATGCAAGCCGGCCGTTGGCGCGGCCGCGGAACCTTGTTCGCGGGCATAGATGGTTTGGTAACGCTCGGGGTTGGGTAGTTTTGCGTGGATGTAAGGCGGCAGCGGCGTTTCCCCCAGTTGATCCAGAACGTTTTCAAACAACCCGTCATAGTTAAACCGGGCAATCCGTCCGCCATACTCGGTAGTTTCACGAATTTCACAGGACAGGCTGTCACCAAAGATCGCAATTTGTCCCGGACGCATCTTTTTGCCCGGCTTGACGAGAACTTCCCAAACATCCTGCGAAATCCGGTGCAGCAAAAACACTTCCACCTTGCCGCCGCTACCGGCTCGCTGCCCAATTAAGCGAGCCGGAATCACTTTAGTATCATTGGCGACCAATAGGTCGCCCGGTTGCAAGTAATCAACGATTTCGCGAAATACCCGATGGTTCAGCTTGCCGGTTTTGCGATCAAGCGCCAACAACCGGGACGAATCTCTAGGTTCCACCGGTGTCTGAGCAATTAGCGACTCAGGCAAATCATAGTCAAAATCGGCCACCTTCAGCATGCAATCAATACCACTTGCCAATTTTGATATCCTGATAATAATGTTTGAGGATGGAGATGTAATAATCGGAACCCGGATTGATCGCTTTTTCCGCCATGGTTTTGGCGCCCCACTGCGATAAACCGACGCCGTGCCCCCAGCCAAACCCGTCAATAAAGATCGTTTCGTTCTTTTGCCCGGTAATCCGGTGGAGCCCTTCCTTATCGGTGAGCAAGCCGCCGGAGGTGCTGGGCGGCAAGTTAATCTGAATCTGTTTTGTATCACGGTCACCATAGCTGTCGGTGATATTGCTATCGATACTGGCTATCGGTACAGCTACTTTTATATCAAACAAAGTGCTGGGAACCGAAAGCAAGTGTTGAAATTTTTCACCGGTCAGCGCAACCACACCATCTTTACCAATGAATGTAATCGTGCGGATTCGGCCGGAAACTCCGCGATCCGGTGCATTCATCGGCGCCGCGGTCCGTTTGGAAATTTCAATTGCTGTTAACGCGCCAATCGGATAGCCCTGCGCCTTGAGCAGCCC
>JBGSKE010000449.1:0-1733 GCA_041741355.1 Negativicutes bacterium
CGGCGAGGCGCTGGAACGGGCCAAAGCTTATGAAGAAGCCGGCGCGGATATCCTGTTCATTGAATCGCCGGAATCGGTTGACGAAATGAAACAGATCACCACTTCGTTCAAGGTTCCTGTGTTGGCGAATATGGTTGAGGGCGGACGTACGCCGTTCCTGCCGGTGCAGGAACTCCAGGGACTCGGCTATGATCTGGTGATTTTCCCGACAGCGTCGACCTATCTGGTGACCAAAGCGCTGACCCGGTTGATGACCGTGTTAAAAGAGACCGGGACAACCGCCAGCCTGATCCCGGAAATGATCACGTTTGAAGAATTCAACGACTTGATTGGATTGACAAAGATCAGGGAACTTGAGAGTATATATGTAAAAGGGAACTAGACTCTGACAATCTAAAATATCCCGGCAATGAAGCCTACGGCCACTTTCCTATGCCGATTGTGGTTTGGTTGCATCGCCGGGTATTTTTGCTGATACGAAATAATGAACAGGCAGGTGGACAGATTGGAAAAAAAGCACTCCGCAGAAGAAATCCTGGAATTGTTTTGTCAGGTGACTCCCTATCTAAATTATGTCGTGCCGCAGGACATGAGTGTGTCGGTGATCAAGGACGGGAAATATGTTGCCTATCATCCGCCAACCAGTTTTAGCCTGCCAATCAAAGTGGGCGATCCAGTCAAGGGAAAAACGGCGGAACGTTGCCTGTCAACCGGTTTGCGGGTGATTCAGGCCGTCGGCAGCGAGCAGGCGCTCGGGGGAATTCCCTATCTGGTCTGCGGCGTGCCGATCAGCGAGGACGGCAAGGTCGTCGGCTGCATTTTGACGGCGCAGATGATCGCTAATCAGGAAAAAGTGAATAATATTGCCCATAGTTTGGCTGCCTCATCGGAAGAAATGACGGCAGGCATGGAGGAGTTAAGCTCCAGCGCCGCCACACTGGCCAGTAGCAGCCGGGATATTGACCAATTAAGCAAGGAACTGGATCAGACAACTAAACAGACTGATGAAATTGTTTCGTTCATTCGCAATGTTGCCAACCAGACCAATCTGCTTGGATTGAACGCGGCGATTGAGGCCGCACGGGTCGGTGAATTGGGACGCGGGTTTGGCGTCGTGGCGGATGAGGTGAGAAAATTGGCGGTAGCCAGTGCTGATTCGGTGAACCGGATTACTAAACTGCTGCAAAAGATACAGGAATCGGTGGCGCTGGTTTCAACCAAAATTCTGTCGATTGACGTCAATGTTGAGAATCAGGCCAACTCGATTCAGGAAATTGCGCAGGCCAGCCAGGAATTGGCCGAAATGGCAAGTTCTCTATCGCTCGTATCGGAGGAAATGCTGAAATCATCGGAAGAAAGGATGTAATCATCGCGACAGGCAAATATAAGGATAGAGGGAAGGGCTAGGCTGATTATTTCGGTAAGCTCTTCTTTTTTTTCGCTGATCACAGTGCTAAGATGTGGCAGGACCTGATCCTGTTTTTGTCGAATCAAGCAATAAGTACAATGCAAAACAATGAATGGGGCCTTCCCAATATGCGGAGGTGTTTTCATGCTAAATCGCTGGGAACTGAGAAAATTTGTCGCACCGGAGTTTTTGTTCGGTGTCGGCGCTATTGACATGTGCGGTCAATACGCCAAAAATCTGGGAGCGCAAAAAGTATTGCTTGTCACTGATCCGGGAGTTGAAACAGCCGGGTGGACGCAGCGAGTAAGTGACAGTTTGACCCGCC
>JBGSKE010000450.1:0-3351 GCA_041741355.1 Negativicutes bacterium
CCTTGACTTCGGCTAAACTGACATGATTGTGATCGCCTTCAATCGTGTGCTTCAGGCAAGAGTTGGCTACCGCAAATTCCAGCGTATCCTGCGGCGTCATTTTGTTCAGCATCGCATAAATCAGACCGCCGGCAAAAGAATCGCCGCCGCCTACCCGATCTACGATGTGCACCGGGTATTCGCGGGAAAAATAATAGTTTCCATCCGCAAACAGCATCGCCGCCCAAGTA
Source organism: Negativicutes bacterium (assembly GCA_041741355.1). GTDB lineage: Bacteria > Bacillota > Negativicutes > UBA1444 > UBA1444 > UBA1444. Next base: position 231 of record JBGSKE010000450.1, read on the forward strand.
TTGTCGGAGGCTGAAATGCTGCCGCGCAGCGTGATCGCCACAACTTTGAACCCAAACCGCTCGGTCAATTGTCGGGCCACATCCTGATAGCCTGCATGACTGAGCGAAGCGCTGGTCACGTCCGTATTGTGCGCTTTAATGCCAAAGACTTTCTCGGCATCTTCTTCATTGGCGATACAGACATCGACGTAGGGCATGAAGCAAGCCATCGTCTTGCCGGCCTGTTCGCTAGTCCAGAGGTTCTTGCGGAAATTCAGGTCGCAACTCACAGTCAAGCCGGCTTCTTTGGCCGCCTTGCAAGCGTCAAGGACGCATTCGGCAGCGGTTTCTCCCAATGCCGGGGTGATGCCGGTGAAATGGAACCAAGTAGCGCCGGCGAAAATCGCCTTCCAATCAAACTCATTGGGTTTCGCGGTAGAAATCGATGACAGTTTACGGTCGTAAACGACCTTGGAAGGTCGTTGCGATGCACCTTTTTCCAAAAAATAAATGCCCAGGCGTTCGCCGCCGCGCAGCATCCACCGGGTGTCAACCCCGTAGCGGCGCATCTCATTGACAGCCGACTGACCAATCGGGTTTTCCGGCACCCGGGTCACCAGTGCACTATCGACGCCAAAATTGGCCAGCGCCACACAAACGTTAGCTTCTCCGCCGCCATAAACGACTTCCATCGTCGCTGCCTGCTCGAATCGCATGTAACCAGGCGGCGCCAGACGCAGCATGATTTCACCAAAACAAACTACTGTTGACATGTTGCAGTCACCCCTTATTTCGCGCGCGCCAAGCGCACTTTTTCGACAAATTGCTTACCGATCTCGGTAATCGACTGGTAGTCGCCTTTTTTCGCTCCGGCGGTTAAATTTCCACCAACGCCGACGGCCAGGCAGCCGGCTTTGATCCATTCGCCGACGTTATCCAAGCTTACGCCGCCTGTGGGCATCAGCGGCGCTTGCGGCAACGGCCCTTTCACCGCTTTGACGAAAGTTGGCCCCAGGGTTTCGCCGGGGAAAACTTTGACGATATCCGCGCCAGCTTCCATCGCCTCGATGATTTCCTTGATGGTTTGCGCTCCCGGCATGCAGGGAACCTGATACCGGTTGCACAGTTTGACGGTTTCCAGATTTAGCGACGGACATACTACATATTGCGCCCCAGCCAGAATCGCAATCCTGGCGGTCTCCGGGTCCAAAACCGTTCCCGCGCCGAGAATCAGTTCGCCGGACTTATAAGTATTGGCCAATTCTTCAATCACTGATGCGGCTCCCGGCACCGTAAAGGTAATCTCAATCGCCGCGACACCTCCCTTGATGCAGGCGTCGGCTATTTTTTTCGCCTGGTCGGAATTCTCCGCCCGCACCACAGCAACAACCCCCGAGTCAATCAGTTGCTCCAGCAATTTCAATTTTGGTATCATTTTTCTTCCTCCTTCAGCTTTCAACTAAACCGGTTTTGTAAATGGATATTCTACATCGCTATTTATTTATCCTGCCTGGGTTGACAACAAAATATCTCCTGCTTCGGTTCAAGCTTCGCCACACGACTGGCGAACGATCAGTTCCGGGTCGTAATGTTCAAGCACCGGCAGCATTTCGGCGCTGTTGCCGCGTATCCGCATAATCAGGCGTTCCATGGCGCGGCGGCCCATTACATAAGACGGTTGGGACACCACTGTAATCGGCGTCTGCAAATAGGGCGCCCATTCCCAGTCATCAAAACCCAATACCGCCATATCCTGTGGAATTCTCAGCCCTTTATTCGCCAAAACCCTGACCAGAGACATCGTCATCAGATCATTGGCGCCGAATAAGGCCGAGGGTCTATCCGTTCCTGCATTGAACAATTCGTCGATCTTAACCGCCAGATTTGCTTCGTCGTTAGTTGTTTCTAGCAACCACTCCGGTCGACAAGGCAGCCTGTATTCCCGGATCAGGTCGCAATACGCCTGAGCTCTGTCCCGACGCGGCGTTACCGGGCTTTCGCTGTGGGGAAGTACAAAAAAAGCAATCCGCCGATGCCCGTGCGCCATCAAGTGGCGAATCCCCAAGTCAATGCCCAATCGATTGTCCACACTCACAGTATCAACGCCAATTTCCGGCACATGCCGCGAAAACAGCACTACCGGCGTCCCCGACAGGTTCAAGGCCTGTAGCGCTGCATTATTAAGTCCGGTTGTGCTGATCATGATTCCGTCGATTTGTTTGGAAGCAAGCGTTTGAATGTAGGCAAGTTCTTGTTTGGGATCGTCATCTGCATTGCACAGGATCAGGTTAAAACCATTTTCTTTGCAATAGTCTTCCGCACCACGAATCGTATTAGTCATAAACGGATTCAGGATGCTGGACACTACCGCCGCCACGGTATGGGTCTTTTTTTGTTTGAGACTGCGAGCCAGCGCATTGGGGCGATACTCCATTTCAGCAATGACATTCGCGATTCTTTGCCGCGTCTCATAACTCATGAATTCAAATCTGCCATTAAGGTACTGGGAAACCGTGCTTTTGGAAATTCCGGCCGCACGGGCTACGTCATTGATGGTAACTGCCACGTCAGATTACCCCTTCCTATCGCAAACAAATACTAAAATAATAAAAACTAACCTTTAGCGGAAAGTAAAAAAATTGCTCCGCTAAAAAATTCTAGCGGAACAACTTTATCCTATCAATCAAGCGAACAGGTTTCTGTGTTGTAATCAAAGCTTAACCCTCCTGCCCCCTTTGGCGGCTACAATAGAGTTATTATTCAACAACAACCGGAAAAACCCTGCCATTTGCCAACACAGTCAGCATTATTTTCCCTAGTCCCGGGCGGAATCCTTGCTACGGACCGGAATCAGCACCGGTCGGTTGCGCACCCAACCGCTACCCAACACACCCGCCACAGCAGCAGCCATCACCAGCCATTGCACGACAGGGAACGGTTTGAATACGCCTTCCAGCATTGGCTCGCCAACAATCATTTTGGCCGCAGTCCAGGCCAAAATACCAGCGCCGGCGTAAATCACCAGCGGATACTTTTCCACGCATTTGATAAAGAACGTGCTGCCCCAGATAATAATCGGCACGCTAATCAGCAGACCCATCGAGACCAGCAAAAGGCTGCCTTGCGCTGCGCCGGCAACCCC
>JBGSKE010000451.1:0-2414 GCA_041741355.1 Negativicutes bacterium
GATCATTGGCGGCCTCCAGACCATCCTGCGTATAGTTTCTGCTGCCATCCGGATACTTGTTGAATTCGCTGAAAGGACCGTCAGAAACGCCAAAGCCTCGCCGCACGACAAACAAAACAACGAACCCCATGTCAACAAAAAGGCGGGCATTTTTGACATAATACTTATCTGCGGCTATTTTTTGCCGATCGGCAACTTTACGCGACGTGCCATGCGTCATGACCAGGGCGGGAAACGGACCATCGCCCGGTGGCTTGTAAATCATCGCATCCAGTTCCAGCGTTTTTCCCCGCCATTCCAGCGGAACCTCGATCCGTTCCGACAACATCGACGCTGCCGCTATGGCCGGAAAAACCGAAACAAAACAAATCAGCGTCAAGATCGCCGCAACAATCGTTCTCTTTATGTTCCTCATTCCTGAACATTCATTGCTTCAGCAATGCGATCCAATTGCGAGGCATTCTGGGTGATTTGTTGGATGCTTTCCGCAATCTGGTTAACGGCGGCAGAAATTTGACCAATTGCGTTTTGCATATCATTCATTTGCCCATAGGTTGCTTCGCTGTCTTTGCGGATCGCGGCAATAATCGCCCCAACCTCGTTAATCGACTGGGCGCTGGTTCCTGCCAATTTTCTTATTTCCTCCGCCACTACGCCAAATCCACGCCCCTGTTCACCAACTCTAGCCGCTTCAATAGCGGCATTCAAACCCAAAAGGTTGGTTTGACTGGCAATATTTCTTATCAAGCCGAGCACCTGATCGGTCTGATTTGCTCGCGCCTGCGATTCACGGGCTACGTCGGTCAATACGCGACTGGCTGCGGCAAGTTCTTCAGTCTGCGCCGATACTTCTTCGCAAGTGGCAGCCATAGCGCTAATATTGTCAAATAAGTTTCCCGACATCAGTTTTATGTTTTCCTGCATTTCTACCGGCTGGGTAATGGCAATAGCGCCAATGACTTCGCCCTTTTCGTCCATGATCGGCGCCGCCACGGAAGTATACGGTGTTCCGTATAAGGTCTTATCAAATCGCATGGCTACGCGTTTTCTTTCCTGCATGGCGCGATGAATGCCGCTACCCGGCTTAACCGGCGCGTTTGGCGGTACTTTGAGATCAAAATTTTTGCCCGGCTTGTACAACAGGAAGTTTTCTTTTGTGGCTAAAGACACCCCGATGTCTTCATGTAAAGCGCGTTGAATCAGCGGCAATGAATAGGTAAGTTTTTCAAAGATTTCTTCGGCAGTCGCCATTTTGTTTCCCTCAACTTTCTGCACATATGTTTTGCATCAGCTATCGCCATCATGTACAATTCTATTTTCACATACAACTTTATCCATTCGCAAGTTATTTTTCAATTTACTTCGGCTTATTATTGACTCGGAAAACAGCAATGAATTAGTGAGGATACTTCATTATGAAAGAACATACTGCAAAAGATCTCGGATTGAGCGAAGAAATTGCCCAGGCGATGGCCAGTCTTGGCTATGCCGATTTGACCGAAGTGCAGCAAGCGGTAATACCTGCTGTTCTAGCGGAGCAGGACCTTATTGTCAGTTCACCGACCGGCAGCGGCAAAACAGCCGCCTTTGCCATTCCTGTCTGTGAGCGGGTTGTTTTAACCCAACGGCAGCCTCAAGCTCTGGTGCTGCTACCAACCCGGGAATTGGCACTGCAAGTGAAACAAACATTCAGCCATATCGGTCGGTTCAAAAAACTCCGCTGCGCCGCCATCTTTGGCAAACAGCCGATGGCGCAGCAACGCAACGAGCTGCGACAACGGGTGCATATCGTCGTTGGCACGCCAGGACGCACATTCGACCATTGGGAAAAAGGCCATCTCGATTTATCGCAGATCCGTTATCTGATTATCGATGAAGCGGATAAACTGCTGGAACTGGGATTTATCGAACAAGTCGCCTCAATCATCGAACGATTGCCGCAAAACCGGATCACGTTGGTTTTTTCCGCCACGCTGCCTGAGCCGGTCGAGCAACTATGCCGACAGTACATGCGAACGCCGCAGCGGATCGCCATTGCGGCAAGCAAACCGCTGCAGGAGAAAATTCGGCAATGCTGCCTTGCGGCGCCTGACAACGATAAGTTCAACCTGGCAATGCGGTTGTTGGACAAATTGCAGCCTGAGCGTTGCATTTTGTTTTGCAACACCCGCGAGCGAGTCGATGCACTGACGCAAACATTGCAACAAAAAAAGTCTGCTTTGCGTTGGTGCAGCCTGCATGGCGGCATGGAACAGAATCAACGCCTGCAGGTCATGCGTGATTTCAAGCGCGGTATGTTTCAGATTCTTGTCGCGACAGATGTGGCAACCCGCGGCATCCATGTTGATGATGTCTCGCTTGTGGTTAATGTGGACATGCCGCCGGACAAGGACAGCTACATTCATCGCATCGGC
>JBGSKE010000452.1:0-1658 GCA_041741355.1 Negativicutes bacterium
TGACGGCAACGGAATCATCTATGATTAGAACACTAGTAGACATAGCTGGGCATGTTATACGAATGTGTCTTGAAACTCAATTAATAAAACGGCTATCTCTGCGGAAATCTGACAAAAATCAGAGCAGCGGTTCATGTGCCAGACGCTTCATTTCAGAAATTGTCGCTTCATAATCAGCGGCACCGAAAACGGCGCTTCCAGCGACAAAAACATCCGCCCCCGCGTGTGAGATCCGGGCGATGTTTGCCGGCTTGACTCCCCCGTCAATTTCAAGTTCTGCTTCGGATCCGCGACTGTCAAGAAGCGCCCGTAATGAATGGATTTTCGGAAGGCAGGCTTCGATGAAGTTCTGCCCGCCAAATCCCGGGTTGACGGTCATCAGCAGAACCAAATCCAGATCATCGATGATGTAATCAAGAACTTGCAACGGTGTCGCCGGGTTGAGCGAAACGCCGGCTTTCTTTCCGAAAGATTTGATCAACTGTATGCTGCGATGCAGATGGTTGGTAGCTTCTGCGTGTACGACTATGATATCGGCACCGGCCGCCGCAAAATCAGGGATATAGAGGTCGGGGTTCTCGATCATCAGGTGGACGTCCAGCGTCAGCGACGTCACCTTGCGGGCCGCTGCAACAATGAGCGGACCGATTGTGATGTTGGGAACGAAATGACCATCCATGACATCGATATGGATGTAATCAGCTCCGGCTGCCTCAACGGCACGGATTTCATCACCAAGACGGGAAAAGTCGGCGGAAAGGATGGATGGCGCAATTTTTTTCATGTAAAGGCTCCCGGTCTTTTTTATAATCGTTTTAATCGTGCGGCGAAGAAACCGTCCATGTTATGCCGGTGCGGCCAGACTCTGAACATGCCGTAAAATGCAATCAGGTCACCCCATTCAGGGAAAAGGTCGTTTAGATTTTCTAGCACGAACCCGGGATGGTGCAAAAGAAAATCCTCCACCACAAGCTCATTTTCCGCTTCCGAGGTTGAACAGGTCGAGTAGAGCAGTGTCCCGCCCGGCTTCAATCTGCCGGCAGCGTTCTTCAAAAGGGTTTTCTGGACGGCCGCCAGACGGGTAACGTCGCCGGAAAAGAGCCGCCACTTGGCCTCAGGATTACGGCGTATGATACCAAGTCCTGAGCATGGCGCGTCCAGAAGGATACGGTCAAAGTCGTCGCCGGGAAACGTATCGGGTTGATGCAGGTCGGCAACGGCTGTTGCAACACTGTTGATGCCAAGCCGGCGGAGATTGTCCCGGACAATGGTCAGTTTTGACCGGGATATATCGGTTGCGATCAGTTCCCCACGGTCATCCATCTGCTGTGCAATATGGCAGGTTTTTCCGCCGGGGGCGCAGCAGGCATCCCAGATCCGCTCTCCTGGTTCGGCGCCCAGCAGTCGGCTGGCCAGTTGTGACGCTTCATCCTGAACGGCGAACAGGCCGGCGTCAAAACCGGGCAGCGCGGTAATAATATGACGACCGGCAAGAGTTATGCCGTCCGGTGAATAGCGGCAGGGGCTCGCATCAATACCCTGCCGGGTAAACTCGAGCAGCAATTCGTCGCGGCTGGAGCGGAGCATGTTGACGCGCAGTGTCAGCGGGGGCTGCTGAGAAGATGCCTCCGCCAGTTGTTCGGCCTCGACAACGCCAA
>JBGSKE010000453.1:0-2560 GCA_041741355.1 Negativicutes bacterium
CTGCTGCAACATGCGCTGGGGTAAAATCCTTTGACCCGAGTCCGTAACGGCCACCAATGATACTCGGTGCTACCGCTTTGCCGTAGAATGCATTTCGAACATCCAAATACAGCGGGTCGCCGGCTGATCCTGGTTCTTTGGTCCGGTCCAATACGGCAATCTTGCGGACAGTTTGCGGGATCGCCGCCAAAAAGCGTTCGACGGCAAACGGCCGGTACAGATGAACTTCCAACAAGCCAACCTTTTCACCGGATTGGTTTAGATAATCGATGGTTTCCCGGACCACATCACAGGCCGACCCCATTGCGATAATCAGACGATCCGCATCTTCGGCCCCGTAATAATTGAACAGCCGATAGTTTCGCCCGGTAATTTTGTTGATTTGTTGCATATACGACTCGACAATCTCCGGGACCGGCTCGTAAAATTTGTTCACCGCTTCCCTGGTCTGAAAATAGATATCCGGATTCTGCGTCGTGCCTCGGATGACCGGGCGGTTGGGGCTCAGGGCATGACTGCGGAATTTCTCGACGGCCTGTCGGTCCAGCATTTGGTCCAGCTCCTCATACTCCAGCACCTCGATTTTTTGGACCTCATGACTGGTGCGGAAGCCGTCAAAAAAATGCAGGAAGGGGAGGCTGCTCTTGATGGCAGACAAATGGGCGACCGCCGCCAGATCCATCGCTTCCTGCACACTGCTGGAGGCGAGAAGGGCAAAGCCGGTTTGCCGGGTAGCCATCACATCCTGATGATCGCCGAAGATGCTGAGCGCATTGGCGGCCAAGGCCCGTGCGCTGACGTGGAATACAGCAGGCAACAATTCGCCGGCAATTTTATACATGTTGGGAATCATCAGCAGAAGGCCTTGCGATGCCGTATAGGTCGTAGACAGCGCTCCTGCCTGCAACGACCCGTGCAGCGTTCCGGCCGCACCGCCTTCTGATTGCAGCTGCACGACCCGGACCGGTTCGCCAAACAGGTTCTTCTTTCCCAGCGCAGACCATTCGTCTACCAATTCCGCCATCTGGGAAGATGGAGTGATAGGATAAATCGCTGCTACATCGGTAAATGCATAGGAAACATAAGCGGCAGCAGTATTCCCATCCATGGTTTTCATTTTCCTCTTATTCACGTTCATCATCCTTTCCACCCAGTTCACAGACTACCTGTACCAATTTATATCGTAACGCCTTGTTTAAAAATCCCGATTTCAAAATACTGATTGATCTCATTGCGGGTCTGCGCCGCTCCGTTAACTGTCTGCATGATCCTCTCATAGAGCTCGTCCGCAGTTTGCTGAATGTTTTTTCCCTCCAGGAGAACACCGGCGTTAAAATCGATCCAGTGTTTCTTATGCTCATACAGCGCCGTATTGGAAGAAATCCTGAATGTGGGCGCCGCAAAACCTCCCGGGGTTCCTCTGCCGGTTGTAAATACGATCAGATTGCAGCCCGCAGCGATCTGTGCAGTGATGCCGATGAAATCATTCCCCGCACTGCTGAGCAGCACAAGTCCAGGTTTACGAAACCGTTCGCCAGATACTAAAACATCAGTAACAACGGCTGTACCGCCTTTCTGAATGCAGCCGAGGGATTTTTCCTCCAACGTGGTCAGTCCGCCTGCCTGGTTTCCCTGGGTTAGGTTTCCCAGCGCCGACTCGCCAAAGCTTTCGAAATAAGCTTTATAGTCATTGATCATTCCCACGACCGCGTTGAAAACGGGTTCATCCTTGGCGCGGTTCATCAGAAACTGTTCCGCACCGAACATTTCAGGCACTTCCGTCATGATAACGCTGCCGCCCTGACGAATAACCCTGCTACTCAATTCGCCGACCAACGGATTGGCCGTAATGCCGGACAATCCGTCCGACCCGCCGCAATTGACGCCAATGACCAGTTTGGAAAACGGCAACAGCGTACGCTGGAAGCCCTTGACGTACTCGTAGATTTTTTTACACAGCGCCAGCCCTGCTTCGATCTCGTTTCCGACTTCCTGCATGATCAGAATCTTTACCGCAGCCTCGTCCACCTCGCCCAATACCGGCCGGAAAACCGAAGGCGCATTCACTTCGCAGCCGAGGCTAAGGAACAGAGTCCCGGCCGCATTCGGATTATGCGCCAACCCAGCCAGCGTTTTTTGCAGATTCAGCAGGTCGTCGCCCGTTTGGCAACAACCGTAGGCATGAGGCAAGACAACAAATCCATCAAAGTCTTCCGTAATCGGATATAGCGCATTCGCCTCTGCCACGATCTTTTGCGCGGAAGTGTTGGCGCACTGAACGGTCGGGATGATGAAAATATAGTTGCGGATGCCGGCCTGGCCGTCTTTGCGCAAATATCCCTGAAAAGAGGCCTGTTTTTCCTCACCCGCTTTTGCTCCAGCAAGCTGGGGCTCATAGTGATAAGCTAAAACTCCTTCTAATTCGGTACGCACATTATGCGTATGGACCCATTGTCCCGCCTGGATATCCTGCGTTGCCACCCCAAACGGACAGCCATATTTAAACACCTGGGAACCCTTGGCAATCGGTTGAATGGCTAGCTTGTGACACGGGGGAATC
>JBGSKE010000454.1:0-4016 GCA_041741355.1 Negativicutes bacterium
GTGCAACGCATAGGCGGTGAGGAGCGATGCCGATAACCCGCCCACGAAATCCCGGCATCCTGCGCTATTGTTTCTTTTCATAAGTTTTCAAAGAGCAAATTCCCGCGTTGCCGCGCGGTCTTTTTTGGGGGTATTGGCTTAACTGTTTCAGCTTACAGGTCGATTATAGTTCTGATATCAGAATATGTCAACAAGGAGGTGTTCTTATTTCAAAAGAAATTTTGCTTCAAATGGTTGCGCAACGATTAAAAACAGCACGCGAAGCGGCGCGTCTAACCATTGCAGCAGTTACAGAGAACACCGATTTATCGAAAGGGAATATAAGCAGTTGGGAAAATGCTAAATTTTTTCCTGGCGCATGGGCGCTTGTTCAACTATCAGAACTTTATGGAGTGTCAATTGATTGGATATTAACAGGAAACACTTCGTCGATCATCAATATGGACGCTTTGCCGGCGATAAATAAAAAAGCCGAGGTCATCGACCCCGACTTGAAAGAAATGATTGAGCTTTTAACGGAAATGCTGGAAAGCGATCAGCAGCATTTGCGCAGCTGGGCAATTCTCCAGTTTCAAAACGCCTATAGGGACTATTTAGCCATGCGCAATGCGCAAAAAAAACTCCACGCTTGATATGCCAGAAGGTACGACAAGTTGGCGAGAGGTTGCCGCCCGCCTGGGAATTGAAGTTGTAAAATGCTTCGGTATATACGTCATAGGAGATGTATGTTTATATGCATGAAAACCGCAAAAATGTTAATTACCATCAAGTGCGAAACGATTCCGCACTCAAGTTTGTTGACATTAAATCACCTAGATTTTTCGGTGCATATAAGACATCTTTAAACGGGTTGTATGCAATAGCTTGTTCAGATTCAGACTATCAAAGCTCTAATGGTGGGTGTCGTGAAAGTGGTTGTGGAAGGTACGTGTTGCTTTCCGGTCAAAACATATTACTTTGGGGAGAAATACCGCGCCCATATGGTGGGCAAGTTGCCGATAACGGGACTTTTATTATTAATGATCTGATGTTCGGAAACGAGTTGCGCGGCACTTTTTTTTGCTTCTAATCGTCAGGGAGCTATTTTAGTTCAAAAGACGGTTAACGCAAATATTCTCAATCTCGGAATATCAGATAACGGCTCTTATGCATGCTTTCAAACGGCAAACTCAGATAATAGCAATGATGGTAATAATTTGTTTGTTTATGAGTTGTTTACTGGGAAACAGATTGCCCAATTTTCTCCTTTATGTGGAGTAGCTTCGAAATACTGCTTTGATGAGACAAATAAACTAATTCACTTGATTTATAACACTGAAAAATCATATCGCTTTTCCTTTCAGGGCGACTTTATCGATAAAGACCTTTGGCTTCAAGATCGGGAACGTGGGGCCACGGGTTATTTTGCTTTTGAATTAGCAAAAGAGAAGCTTGTATTAATTAAATCGACAAATTTGTCAGATCACGCCGGAGTCATTAGCTTATTAGAGCGCTCGGTTGCTGAAGAATTATCTGACTACACCAAGGCTCGAGTAAATCGAATTTGGGGCGAAATTCATTACAAATGCGAAGACGTCTCGAATGCCGTGCGATACTTTGAGATGGCAATTCTATTTGACAAAAAGATTGGAGTTAAAAAGCTTCTTGAAAAACTCAAATCCTCACCTTCGTGAAAATTTATACGCACCAGTGAATGAATATTTTATAAAATGCCGCCCGCTCTTTTAGCTGCAGTTCGTTTCTCTTAACTGGTTTAAAACTCGTGCAAGCCTTTATTTATATGGATTTTCAGTCATTTTTATTTTAGTTCGTAATTAGTTCGTTTCTCGGTCGCCTTAAAAGTTTTAAAATGGCCAAATTTTGCTGCCACTTAAATCGTTTGAACCAGTATTAAAGCGGGTTTAAACGATTTTTTAAAGTGTCCTTCAATCACGGACAAAACCCCTTCAAATGTCCACGGCCTTTTATTTTTTCTCAAACTACGTGCGGAAAAATTTTTTCGCCAAATTGCCCGCGCGCCCGCCAAAATCCAGGCATGTGCGGCCATGTGCAGAGATGTGCAGAAATCCCATACTAAGTGCGGGTCTATAGATGGGCATTCCCCGAGAACGCCTCTGCTATGTATTGCCGGCGCACGACGGTGTGATCAAACCGAAAAAAATACTTGTCGGATTGACGAGCAAGACCCATGATGATTGTCGTAAGCGAGAATCTTTTCTGGTCGATTTGTGCAAGTCTGTCTTGTCGGAGTACTTCCGTTTTGCCATCATGGGCGGCGGTTGGGATAGTATCGTGGCGGATATCAGGCAATTGGGGTTTGAAGTGACATATTTCCCCCAGTTTGACTACGAAACCTATATGAATTTGGTTCCCACCTTCGATTATTATTTGTTCTTCGGCTTTGATGAAGGCTCGATGGGCTTTTTGGACGCGATGGCGGCCGGGGTGCCGACAATCGTAACGCCGCAAGGGTATCATCTGGATGTGCGAAATGGAATTGATCATCCTTTTGCAACGTTGGATGATCTGGTTCATATTTTCGAGCAGATCGCCCGCCCTCAGGCGGAAAGGATCGAATCGGTAGCCGAACTGAACTGGCAAAACTTTGCCGGCAAACATTTGGAGATCTGGTCGTATTTACTTGGTCGAAGCAGTTTGCGTCAATTGCTCGAAAATCGGGGACGTTACAAAGACGGGATTTTTTCCGTCTTCCTCAACGAAATTTAGCAACTGGAAGAGGTGCCTGCAGCGTGCTGGAACAGATTATTCACAATGGTGCAATCATGGCTATAATTATTCGCAAGGAACATCAGGGTGCAGGCGTGTCTTTTTTTACGCCGCCCGAATTCTCTCAACAATTGGCGTTCATGAACCATGCGGCAGGGAAAATTATCGCGCCCCATGTGCATAATGTGATTCCCCGCTCGGTGCAGTATACGCAGGAAGTATTGGTAATCCGCAAGGGAAAACTTCGCGTTGATTTTTATACTGATCATCAGGAATATCTTGAAAGCCGTGAGCTGGTTGCCGGAGATATCATTTTACTGGCGGCCGGCGGCCATGGAATGCAGGCAATGGAAGATCTGGAAATGGTAGAGGTCAAGCAGGGACCTTATGCAGGCGATGCCGATAAAGTTGTTTTCCACCCTGCGGAGGCGAAACATGGCTGACTGGATTCCGGTAAATCAGCCCTGCCTGACGGGAAACGAAGAGGCGTACCTGATTGACTGTGTGCGGTCAGGTTGGATTTCATCGGAGGGTCCCTATGTCAAACGTTTTGAAGCTGCGATGGCTGCAAAGGCTGGACGTCGCTTTGGTGTAGCCGTCTGCAATGGATCGGCGGCTCTTGACGCTGCGGTGCAGGCTTTGGATCTTGCAAAGGACGATGAGATCATCGTGCCGACGTTTACGATTATCTCCTGTGTGGCTGCCATTATTCGCGGCGGTTGCCGTCCCGTTCTTGTCGACTGTGATCAAAAGACCTGGAATATGGACGCAAGTGCGATTGAAGCGAAGGTTACCGCGCGGACCCGAGCGATTATGGTTGTTCATATTTATGGGCTCCCCGTAGATATGGATCCGATTTTGTCTATTGCGCAGCGCTATGGTTTGTACATCATTGAAGATGCGGCGGAGATGCATGGGCAGACTTATCGCGGCAAGCCTTGCGGCAGTTTTGGCCATTTGAGCACATTCAGTTTTTATCCCAACAAACATGTTACCTGCGGGGAAGGCGGCATGCTTGTGACGGACAGTGAACAACTGGATAACCGCAGTCGATTGATTCGCAATTTGTTTTTTCAATCCGCCCGCCGCTATGTGCACGAAGAATTGGGTTACAATTTGCGGATGACCAGTCTGCAAGCCGCAGTGGGATTGGCTCAACTGGAATGTTTGGACGCAGCGGTGCAGAAAAAACGATGGATGGGCGCATTATATACTGAGCTTCTGCATGATGTACCCGGGTTGCAGTTGCCTGTCGCGCACATGGAGTATGCGGACAATATTTTTTGGGT
>JBGSKE010000455.1:0-2115 GCA_041741355.1 Negativicutes bacterium
TGTAACAGGCGGTTTAGAAAGGTTCATATACAAGGAATATCTGAGTTTGCGCCGCGCCGCGTACATTCGGTACGCCAGCAAGCAAACGCAGCCGCGACAACGTAGATGGGCCTTTCTAAGCCGCCTGAAAATGAAAAGGACACGCCATGGCTTGACGTGTCCCAACTCCGGGGATGGAGTAGTGTATGGCAACCGCAGGGTAGTTAATCCTGCGACAGTGCCCGTACTGGCTTGCTCCATCCCCACAGAGCATATTCAGTTGTTGTCTACGGCTTTATTATACTGCGGCTTTTCGCCGCGTGAACGCGCTTGGCCGAAATATTTCGGCAATCCGTCTAGCTGCCTGGCGCTTTGCCGTCGTCCTTACCGGCTACGGCAATATTGACCTGGTTGCGTCCCTGCTGTTTGCCCAGGTACATTGCGCCATCGGCGCGAGAAACCAGTTGATCGATCGTTTCCGACGGCTCCAGCGCCGCCACGCCAATACTGGCTGTAATCTGTAGCGTGGTCCCCCCGGTCACCACGATTTTTCGATTGGCGATCGCGAGCCGCAACCTTTCCGCCGTTGCCGCTGCCTCCGCTAGATCAGTATCCGGCAGGGCCACCAAAAATTCTTCGCCGCCATAGCGACCGCACAAATCGTAGAGCCGCATCGCCTGCTGCATCTCTGCCGCCACCGACTGCAGCACCAGATCGCCGACCGAATGACCATGTACATCATTCACCTTTTTAAAATGGTCGAGATCCAGCATGAATACCGAAAAGGGGGTCCCATTCCGTCTGGCCCGCTGCAGTTCTTCCTCCATCCGACTATACATCTCCCGCCGATTGAGCAACCCGGTGAGAAAATCGCGTGTTGCCATCGCAATCAACTTGTTTTCAGCTAACTTCAGGTCTTTGATAAACGAGCGAGCGACTACAAAGATAATCAGTAAAATCAGCAGAATGATTATGAACGCTGAACCCAGCAAAAAAATTTGGCTTTCACGAATCTTGCCGGCGGTTTCGGTCGCACTGCTGGTCACGCTGATGCCGCCCCGCACATCGCCTTCGCGATACCCCTGTTGCGCGTGGCAGGTCAGGCAGGATTTTTCGGTCGCCAGCGGCGCCATATAGCGGAAAAACACTTCTTCGCCGCGTTTCTCCAGCGTGGAGTGTTCTTGGACGCCGGTTTCAAACTGGCGCAGCGCCTCTCGCTCAAACTCATCCGGAGTATTGGCCGGATTCAGCGGGTTGAGGCTGGTGATGCGAAATTGGTACAAGCCTCTTTTTTCAGCCAGTTCCGATATTTCACGCGTGACCAGGGCCGGGTTTTTTAGCGTGTACTGCTCGCCAGCTTCATCTTTGATGGTCACTTGCAAGCCAGGCACTTTCAACAGGTAAGGATTTGGCGTAATATCGGGCGTCATTTTGACGTAAACGCCGTTATGCTGGGCAATCCACTGACGGGTCAGCACCACTTCCTGAAAGAAGGCCTGCCCTTGCTGAAGCTGCTGTTTCTGAATCAACTCCGCCTGGCGAAAATAAAAACCCCAAAATACGGATAGGATCACCAAGCAGATCAGCAGGCTAATGCTCGCAAGATATCGTTTCGCAAACCTGGATGCTGTCAGCATGAAATTCATTCCTTTATATAAATCTCATCTGGAAAACTCAATATTTTCTGTCATTTTTTATAATTCTCGCTTTCACGTTCATTCCCCTCTTTTTCGTAGTCCGCCACGCCTTCGGCAATCGCTGCGGCGATCCGCCACTGCTCCAGCGGATCAGCCAACATCGCCCGGTCGATCGGGTTGGAGATAAAGCCGCACTCGATCAGCACCGCCGGACAGTCCGTGTCGCGAAGCACCTGGAAATTCGCCGTTTTCACGCCGCGGTCCTCGGTCAGCAGGGCATCGCAGATGCGAAACTGTACGGCCCGGGCCAGCCGCCCGCCAGCCTCACTGCCGGGGTAGTGGTAGGTTTCGGTTCCTTCGGCCTCGATTCGGGCGGCGCTGTTGCAGTGGATGCTGAGGAAAACGTCGGCGCCCCAGTCGTTCGACCTTGCCGCCCGCCAGTCCAGTTCGTCGTCCGCCACAGGCCCCTGCCGCGTCAGCAGCACGGCGTGCCCGCGCA
>JBGSKE010000456.1:0-2118 GCA_041741355.1 Negativicutes bacterium
AAGTTGGTTCCCGACTGGGGCGGCGGCGTCTGCCAAGTTAGCAGCACTTTGTACAATTCTGTCCTTTTGGCTAACCTGGAAATCGTCGACCGCAGCAATCACGGTCGGGCTATTGGCTATGTACCGTTGGGTTTTGATGCGACTGTCGTGGATGGATATATTGATTTTCAATTCAAGAACAACTTGGCGCATCCGATCTTGTTGCATGCGGTAATTACCGATAACGAATTGTTTTTTGCCGTACTGGGCAACGCCAAAGATGCACCGCCGCCAATCGAGCTGGATTATGTCGTCCACCGGGTTATTGAACCGGTAGAGATAAAGCAACCCGACCCTACACTGGAAATAGGCAAGGAGGTAGTGGAGGAATCGCCGCAAAGAGGATTTAGAGTTTCAACCTACCGTATTCGCATGATCAACGGCAAAGAACAGCGTCAGCTGTTATCGACAGATGATTACGACCCCGTAAACCGGATCGTAAAAATAGGGGCTAAGCCTACGGATGCTCGCACCACGGCCCCGGCAGACGCCAAAAAACAACCGGCCGCAACAACCGGCGGCGCAACACGCGGGACAATTACGCTGCAAGGACAGACGTCAAAGCCGCAGCGATAGGATTTTGAGTATCTGAAGGGCAGTTGAAACGATGATTCAAGCAGCAGATAATCCGTTTGTAGTTGGCGTGCCCATTTCCGTTCGCCCAGTCACAGCGAACGGCTTGTCGGCTTTTGCCACCCGAATCAGCGATGTTACGCAGCATACCTTTTCATTTGCCATCCCCTATGACAACGGCAAGATTTTGTTATGGCCCGTCGGCGCCAGGCTTGAGCTGTCGCTGCCCTCGGCCAATCATGGCTCGGTTGTCTTTACCGCAGAAATTATCGCTCGGGATCTGACCAATACACGCGCCTACACTTGTATGCGGCCAACAGCGGTATCGCGTGTCGCCCGGCTGTCGCAAACTCCCAAATCGCTGCGGGTGATTGCCGTAACCAGTGGCAAAGGCGGGGTAGGCAAGACCACTTTATCGACGAATCTGGCCGTAGCTTTTACCACGCTGGGTCAAAAGGTAGTCGTCATCGATACCGACCTGGGAACTGCCAATGTCGATGTTGTGCTAGGACTTAAACCCAGCTATCATCTGGGGCATTTGATCAGTGGGCAAAAGAGCTTGACGGATATTGCCCTGACAGCACCGGGCGGGTTTATGGTGATTCCCGGCGGTTCTGGTTTGCAGGAACTGACGCAGCTCAGCGAATCACAGTTCACTCGCGTAATCACCAGTTTTAATGAATTGGACGGCATGGCCGATATCTTGCTATTGGATACCGGCGCCGGGATTTCGCGGGATGTGTCGAACTTCTTATTGGCGGCGGATGAAGTAATCATCGTGACGACGCCCGAACCGCATGCAATGACTGATGCTTATGCCATTATCAAAGTTATGCATACACTTGGAACCAGCGCCAAAAAGCGGCTGATCATCAACAAGGTGGACGGCGATCTGGAAGCAGGAATCATTGCCTCACGACTGAAAAATGTAGTATCGCAATACCTGAACGAAGAACTGGAGTTTTTGGGCGGCGTTGAAGAAGACAAAGCAATCTCACGTTATTTGCGCAAACAATGCCCGCTGATATTGCTGGAACCCAATTGCACGCCGGCACGTAGCATCGCCAAAATCGCCAATAAGATTATTGGTATGACACAGCCGGAAAAAACGCCAACCAATATTGGCGGATTTGTGCGCAAACTGCTGAGCGCATTCAGTAGCAATCGCTAAACACTAACGGCAAAATCAATTTCACGGAAGGGGACTGGTTTCATGAAGGTGTGCAAATGTCATTCGTTGATCCTGGTTATGGCAATTATCGCGACACTGCTGATGGGAAACCTTTCGGCGCTGGCTTGTTCAAGAGTCGTATATCATGGGCTGGACAACATTGTTTTGACTGGTCGCAATATGGATTGGAAAGAAGATATGGGAACCCATCTGTGGGCCTTCCCGCGTGAGATGAAACGCAGCGGCATGGTCGGTCCGAACTCGCTGGAATGGACCTCGAAATATGGCAGTGTCATTGCTGCATCTTATGATCTGGCTACTGCGGATGGTTTGAA
>JBGSKE010000457.1:0-14229 GCA_041741355.1 Negativicutes bacterium
ACCGGGCGGACCATTTTCTTCGTCAATCCGCACATTCGCCCCCAAACCGGACAGCATCCGGCTGATCGACTCTACGCCTGCCGGCACGCCCAATCTTTCCCGCGTTTTTTCTGCCAGATGCGCACCAAAATCAACCGATTCGTTGATAATCCGATCCTGGTCTTGCGGGGTCATCTGGGCAAAAAACTCGTCCTTTGCCAGCAGTTGCCGCGCCCACAACAATTCGGTCGCGTCCTGGGTCGCCATTCGTCTTCACCTCACGCATAAGAAATAATGAGTCTTTGTAGTCATTAATGATTCGTCAAGCCGGCGCAATTTCCTCTATTCGCTAACCATGTCGCCACGCATCATTGATAATGCCGGTATTTTTGTGACCGCCGCCGAAACTCGTCCGCTTCAGTGCTCCAACGCGTCAACAATTCCGTCGTGGCAATTTTCCCTTCGCGCAGTTCAGGGCCACCGGCATATAAATCAATCATCCAGCGATCTTTGCCCTTGGGTTCGTTCCATTTGAACCGACTGCCGCCCTGCAGACGGATGGCATCCAACAGCCGCAACCCCACCGGCACGGACGAAAATTGCCGCGGATTAGTGATATGGATCTGAACTCCATTACATACGCGTCCCTGATATTTACCCCATTGCGGCGTAAAATGAACCGGTCGGAAATATACGCCCGGTAGCCGCTGTGCGTTCAGTCGTTCGGCTAGTTTTTGCCCATCGAGCCATGGCGCGCCGACCAATTCAAACGGGCGGGTAGTGCCGATCCCCTCAGAAACATTGCTGCCGCCAAACAAGCCTGTGCCCGAATAGACCAACGCCGAATCAGGCGTGGGGATATTGGGCGACGTCATCACCCAGGGGAGACGTGTCTGCGCTTGTTGCATGCTCCGCTGCCAGCCCTGCATCGACACTACCACCAAATTGACGCCAATAGCAAATTCCTCATTAAACAACTTTGCCAATTCGCCAACCGTGAGTCCGTGTCGTATCGGAATCGGGTACAGCCCAATAAAGGAACTATAAGCTGGTTTGAGCAACCCGCCTTCGACCCGCTCGCCGCCAACCGGGTTGGGGCGGTCAAACACCACAAAAGTTTTGTTCAGCTCGCGAGCCCTTTGCATAGCGTAGGCCATCGTATAAATGTAAGTGTATGACCGGGCGCCGATATCCTGTATATCAAACGCTAACACATCAACGTCTTTCAACATCGCTGCAGTCGGTTTGCGGGTTTCGCCATGCAGGCTGTAAATCGGCAGCCCTGTCTTGGCGTCAATTTCATGCGGTACAGCCGCACCCGCTTCCACATTGCCGCGCAGCCCATGTTCCGGCGCGAACAGCGCCACTAAATTCACTTTCGCTTTCAGAATATCGACAGAACGGCGCAATTGACTGTCCACGCCCGTTGCATTAGTAATCAGGCCGACCCGCTTCCCTTTAAATACCGCCAACGAACCATCCAAGTTTTCGATACCCAAGCGAACCACCGGCAATGGCGCTGGATTAGAAACCCTTCCCGTGTGAACGTCCCCGTCGAGCCCCGTTGGTCTTTTGCCCAGCGGATAACCTATCAGCAAGCCGGCAATCAGCGATACTACTCCCGCCATCAACAAAAGACGAATAAATGAAGGAACTTTCCACCGCGGACCTTTGGTTCGCCGAAATGTCTGTTGATTCCCTGCCACCACTTTTCCTCCCTGGCCAGCTTGGCTTCAGAAACTGCAACGGATTTTAAAGCACCGCAATTTCAAACCGGATCAGGCTTACCGCATTGGGCCCGGTAAGCATTCGGCGCATCGAACCGTCTTTTTGCAATGCGTACGTCAGGCCGATTCGCGCATCCGCCGTCTTACACTCCTCGACCCGGGCTTTATTCACCAGCCAATACCAGACCGCCGCCATCTTATCATCATTATGACTGATAAACGCCTGGAGTTCATCACGCGACCAAAGACTGCGCTCCAATTGAAGCGCCACGTCACGAACGGCATGGACATCCTCAAAGCGGACTTTCCACAGATAACGATGAACCAGCGAATACGACGCATAAAACTCTGCCGCAGCCAGCGGGCTATAAACCGCGTAACGGCCAAAACCTCGCTCCCCCCAGCCGCGTTGCGCCGGCGGCAACAATCCCGCCGTTTCATAGCGCTGCAAGGTCCGCAAGGTTGCCGCAACTCCCAGTTCTTTCATCCGCGCCAATAGTTCTTCGCCTTTCACCGGTACGCCCCCTCTGTTCATAGTGCATTGTTTGTATTGCCTGCTGCAAGGATTTTCGCGCTAACTGTCGAACTGCAAGCTATAACGGAGAATATCTGAGTCACAGGAGGATTTATGCGCAAGCTTTTTTGTGTTCTTGCTCTAGCGGTTTTATACTGGGGTGTCGGACAGGTATTTTGGGCAAAACCGGTCGATGCTGCCGCCAAAACCCCGACCGTAGCTATTGTATTCCTTGGTTCATTGGAATACCAGCAACGCGATTATTACGAAATCGCCGCTGAAACACTGCGCAAACGGTTTCCGGAGACCAAATATAAATTAGTCATCGGAGAACACCCCCAGCATGTGTTTAATCGATATTCCGACAAAAACGGGCTGACACCCGGCGAGATTCCGCCGGAAGAAAAATTGATCGATTTTGCCTGGAGCCACTCTTTCGATCGTGTCCTTTTTTTGCTGATGACCGCGCCTAACATTAAGAGCAACGAAATCACCATTCAATGGGAAAATGCCGAGGTAACCCTTACTGCAAGAGCGCTCGCCATCGACTCCCGACAACGCTTAAAGTTGACCGATGTCCTCACTACCCAGACCGCCCGCATGTACCATCGCAGCGCCGCCAAAAAGGCTGTTTTCCAAAAAGCATTGGAAACGTTGCGCGACCAAATCAAGCTTTCCTGATTTTATATTTAAATTAAATTCGCTATCGTCATGCATAATCCCTACCCATCGCCGCTGCTAATTCAGTTCATCCAACGCTAGGCCAAAGCTCGGCGCAAAGGTTTCCATAAAATAAGACACTTCCGGCAACGCCAACTGATCCAGTTCCTGCCGGATCGCTCGTTCCGCCTTGACAAACTCCTGATTGCCGGTTTTTAGCTCTTCGACGCATTTCAAGTAAGCACAAATTTTGTCCGCCGCTTTGACGATTTGCCACAACTCCTGCTCCGCTGGTTGAGGAAACAACAGCGGTTGAAAGGCAGACTGCAACTCCAATGGCAGCATCGCCTGCAACCGCCCTTTGGCAAAATCCTCTATCGCCACATACGCCTGTTTGATTTCCGGGTTGAAGTATTTGATCGGCGTCGGCAAGTCGCCGGTAAATACTTCGCCAGCCTCATGATAAGCAGCCAATACAGCCACCCGGTCAGCATTGACCGCGCCGCCGAAATGTGTGTTGCGAATTGTCGCCAGTCCATGAGCTACAATAACGACCTGCAGACTGTGCTCCTGAATATTTTCTTCATAGGTATTGCGCATCAGGCCCCAACGCCGAATCAACCGCATTCGCGACAAATAAGCAAAAAAATGTTTCATTCTCCCAGCCTCTTTCTCTAGTTCTTATCAGTCCTATTCTACTGCGAAAATGCAGTCAACGTAAATCAGTTGAAAAAACCTTTTCCGGCAATTCGTTCCGTGCAGGAATTCTCGGTTTTTTTGTCGAAACAGTGCCTATTATTCAATGAAATTAGCGGGGGAGGTCAACATGAAATATCGTTTTTCTGATTTGGCCGATATCCCAAAGCTGCAAGAATTGATGGGCAGCCTGTACTGGCTGACAGACATTGCCATTGGCATCATCGATGTCGATGGGAATTTTTTGTTTTGCGCCGGCTGGCGCGGCGCCTGCACTACCGGTCATATCAAATCCTGCGACTGTCTAAACTACATCTCCAGCAATCTGGACCCGGTTTCCTATACTTTCAAGCAATGCCCGACCGGTATGTTGCATTATGCTTGCCCAATCGTAGTTGAGGGCGAGCATCTGGCTTCGGTGTACATTGGCCAGTTCTTTACCGAAGCGCCGGATGAACCGGCGATTGAGCTGGAAGCTTCTTTGCGAGGCATCGATCCTGTTGAATATCGCAAGGCTTTGCGAAAAATTTCTATTATTCCGCCGATGCGACTGTCACTGCTACTCAAATATCTTAAGGACCTTGCCAATATGCTAGCCGACATCGGCCTGCAAAGGCGACGCCAGATGGAAACCTTGGAACTGCTGCAATTGAATGAAGAGCGTCTGCAATACATCAGTTCGCATGACCCGTTAACCGGTTTACTGAACCGGACCTGCTTCGAAGAAAGTCTCAACAACACGGAAACGGCGCCAGAATTGCCAACAGCTATTATGATCTGTGATCTGGACAGCTTGAAACTGCTCAACGACACCCTGGGGCATCCGACCGGCGACACCCTGTTGCGCACCGCCGCAAAAATAATCAAAGAAGTCGCGCCTGCCGAGGCTATCGTGTCCAGAATCGGCGGCGATGAATTTGCCATCCTGCTGCCACAAACCGATTCCGCTGCAGCACAAGATCTCAAACAGCGAATTCAAGCCAAAGTCGAATCCCACAATCAATTGCACGAAAACCTGCCGCTTGGCATATCAATCGGTTGCGCTGTTGCTACTGAACCGTCGGTTAGCATGCGGGACCTGTTCAAACAAGCCGATGCCGAAATGTATCGGGACAAGTCGTGCAATGGACCCATGCTTCGCAGTCGTATCGTGGCAAAATATCATGAAGATGGAGTGCTAAATGAATATCCCCACAGATGATTCGGAAAAGAAACCACCCTCCATGCAAAGACTTGCGCTAGAATTCGTTCGGCCTGATATGGTCTTGGCCAGGGATGTTTACGATGAAGACGGCACTATTATGTTGTCTGCCGGAACTGCCCTGACCGAGCGGTTGATCGCACGATTGTGCAAATGGGAGATATTATCGGTTTTTATCCGCAACCCGCGCATCGAGCTGCCGGAAGTGTCCGAAGCAATAAAAGAAGTCACCCGCAATCGAGCCCGCATGATGGTTGAGCATGCCTTCAATGCTATCAGAAAAGCGGAGCAGTTTTCCATGTCCGAAGAAGAGCAACAAATCGTGCATAAAGTGGTGGAAGAAGTCACCCAGGACCCCCTCGCCGTTGTGCACATGGCCCATATCAATCGTAATTCCCGAGATATCATGGCGCATTCCGTCAACGTATCCTTGCTGTCAACCGCTACCGCTCTGGCCATGGGCATCAATAACTCGACCACTCTGCACGAACTTGCGTTAGCAGCGCTCTTGCACGACATTGGCTTGCTGATGATTCCCCAGGATCTGCTGGCCCGAAGAGAAAATCTGAAACCCGAAGAAAACCTTATCTACCGTGAGCACTCGAACTGGGGCTTTGCCATTTTGCAAGAATCTGCTTTGTTGCCACGTTCGGTGGCCCAAGTAGCCCAAGAACATCACGAACACGCCGATGGTTCCGGCTACCCTCACCAATTGACCAACATTAATCTGCACCCTTTTTCCCGCATCATTGCTGCCGTCAATGCTTACGAAAACATGTGCGCCGCCTTTGCCGACCGCAGCGGATGCAAGTCACACCTTGCCTACGAATCAGTCATGGCCGGCGCCGGTTCGCGGTTTGACATCCATGTCGCAAAAGCTTTGTTGTCCCGATTACCCATGTATCCGCCAGGCAGTCTGGTCGAGTTGACCAATGGTCTGGTTGGTGTCGTGATATCGGCCAGCCCGGACTTGCCGCATCGACCCAAACTAAAAGTTTTGGGTGATACAACAGATACACTATTTGAAGAATCCTACCCGTTAGATTTGATCGAATTAGAAAACCAAACGATTTTTGTGAAAGAAGTTCTTGGTGATGAGCGCGCCGCGACATTTATCGTCGCCAAATCGTAACTCGCCAAACAAATACTTCACCTAGATTAATAGAAGAAGCCGGCAAAGCCGGCTTCTTCTATTAATCTAGGCATCACTTCACGGGCTGTTGTCCAATGACTAATTTTCGTCATCGCCACCGATAAATCCGCTGAATCCTGGCACTATTGAACCCTCACCCTTGGAACCGCCACGTCGTGGCGCCGCCTGCAACATGCGCCCGGCTAGCCGCGAAAACGGCAGCGATTGCAACCAAATTCGGCCTGGACCTTGCAGTACGGCAAAAAACAGACCTTCCCCGCCGAACAGCGCCGTTTTTATATTGCCTGCCTGTTGCACATCAAATTGCACCGATGGCTCGAACGCGACAACGCAGCCCGTATCGATATGCAGCACCTCGCCCGGTTGCAAAACCCGCTCTACAATCGTTCCTCCGGCGTGCATGAAGACCATGCCGGTTCCCTCCAGTTTTTGCATGATAAAACCTTCACCGCCAAACAGTCCGGTCATGATCTTGCGTTGAAAGAAAATCCCGATTGAAACGCCACGCGCCGCACACAAGAAGCTATCCTTTTGACAAATCAACATGCCGCCAACATCCGGCAACTTTACCGGGATAATGTTGCCGGGATAGGGGGCGCCGAAGGCGACATGAGCTTTGCCTTGCCCCCTGTGAGTAAATATAGTAATAAATAGGCTTTCACCAGTAAGCAGGCGCTTGCCGGCGCCCAGCAATTTATCCATCAATCCGCCCTGGGCCACCGCCCGCGAACCATCGCCAAACAAAGTATCCATCTCAATCTGCGGCGCTTTGTACATCATCGCACCGGCTTCAGCGACAGCACTTTCGCCGGGATCCAGTTCGATCTCCACAAACTGCATCTCTGCGCCAACGATTTTATAATCGACTTCATCGGCCACTTCCGGCATTTTCACTTGTACAGCAGCAGCTTGCCCGCCATATGAGTACGGCGCGGGTCCGGGCGGTGGTGGTGCTGCGGATGGTTGGGGGGCAACCTGGTATAATTCCGGCACTTGATGAATCGGCATCCATTGCGAAAAGCCGTCGCGCCAGGCCAGACCTTGCGGATTGGCCTGCGCATGCATTCTCGCCTGAGAATCTTCCATTGGCCCAATTTGTTGACCGTTATAGGCTAAAAACCATGGCATCGAAAAATTCCTCCTTGCAATTGCGCTGCAGATATCACAGCAGTTCATTCAGGATAATTTGCCGCCGCAGGCGACAAATCCTGCCTGTTAGGAGATTTTCCCGCAGCGCCAGTTGTAAACAGGGCCCGCGCGCTGAAGCGCAGGCCCTGTTTACAACTGGATTACTATTTCTTTTTCTCAGTTAAATCGCCGCAGCCACAACATCCGTCGCAGCCGCCACTAGCACAACCGCCGGACCGCTTCATCGCTTTATAGCCTCTCCATCCTAGATAACCCGCCGCTGCGGCGCCGATCATTCCTACGAAAATTATTTCCATACCACACCTCTATTGATCAATCTTTTGATAACATTTATCATTTATTTATTTCAATCATATAGCTGGCCGTTTCTTTTGTCAATTGTTTTTCTGATAACTTTTTTTTGCGAAACCATCTTTTACAGCCATCAGCGTTTCGCCTCGTATCTGTACAATCACTTTTCTTGATTTTTCTTTAATTGTTTGAAAATGTTCGTATCGAATGGTATAGTAGATTTAATGAAAGGAGGGGTTGCAATTTGTTGGCCATAAAAAGACTGGAAGCGATTTCTCGCCTGTTATCGGAAAACGGCAGCGTTGACGCTTCCCTATTGAGCGAGCAATTTGCCGTAACCCCAAAAACCATCAGAAAAGATCTGGACACGTTAGAAAGCATGGGCCTCTTGGAACGGGTACATGGGGGCGCTATTCTGAAAAGCAATCCCGCTAGCATGTTTCCCATCGAACGCCGCAAGCTTCAACATCTGGCAGAAAAGCAACGCATCGGCCTGGCGGCGCTGGAGTATGTTGAAGAGGGCGACACCTTGATTCTCGACGGCGGCACCACAACTATTGAACTAGCACGGTTGCTGGGCGACAAAAAAATTCTGGTCGTTGTCAGCGATTTGAATCTCGCCCTGGAACTCATGCACAAACCTAACATTAATTTGTTTGTCGCGGGCGGACGCCTCCGCCGCGAAGGCGCTTACACATTGGTAGGCCGCGACACGGAGCGGATGTTGGAAAAATACCTGGTCAAAAAAGTTTTTCTCGGAACCAGTGCGCTAGACCTTGACTCCGGCCTGTCTGTCCTGAACTCCGACGAAGCCGAAGTCAAAAAAGCCATGATCGGCTCTGCCCGCGAAGTCATTTGTTTAGCCGACTATAGCAAATTCCATCATTCTGCTTTCGCGCCTTTCTGTCCGCTGGAAAAAATCAGCACTCTCATCACCGACGCTCGTATACCGCCAGAAGAGCTAGATTCACTCCGCAATCGGGGAATTTGTGTTCATATTGCTTGAAAAAACAAGGAAAGAGGTGCTCATTAATGGAAATACGCTATGCCCACCATCCGGAAGATTTCAAGACCTATACTACCGAAAAAATGCGCCAGGAATTCCTGATTCCCGCCGTCATGGTCCCCGGTTCAATCAACCTGGTCTATAGTCATGTTGACCGTATCATCGCCGGCGGCGCCGTTCCCACGGAACCACTCGAACTCACTGCAGGCAAAGAAATGGGCGTCTCGTTCTTTTTGGAGCGCCGCGAACTCGGCATCATCAATGTCGGCCCGCGGGGCACTGTCACTTTGGACGGGGTCGACTATGTTCTCGATAAAACGGATGGACTTTATGTCGGAATGGGCGTCAAGGAAATTCGGTTTACCAGCGCTGATTCTGCCAATCCTGCCTGTTTCTATCTTAACAGTACTCCAGCGCACCATGCATATCCGACAACGAAAATCCTGCGGGCTGACATTACACCAGTCGCTCTTGGGTCCAACCTGCAGGGCAATGAACGGAAAATTTTCAAATACATCCATCCTCAAGGCGCCAAAAGCTGCCAACTGGTGATGGGATTGACCGAGCTGGCCCCAGGCAGCATGTGGAACACAATGCCTACCCATACGCACGAGCGTCGGATGGAAGTTTATTTCTATTTTGATATGCCGCAGGATGCCGCTGTCTTTCACATGATGGGACAACCGCAGGAAACCCGCCATATTGTTATCCGCAACCAACAAGCCGTCATCTCGCCCAGTTGGTCGATTCATTCCGGCGTTGGCACAGTGAATTACACCTTCATCTGGGGCATGGCAGGTGAAAACCAGACCTTTGACGACATGGACCACGTGCCAATGGCGAATCTAAAGTAAGCCAAACACCTTCGCAAAATGTATGAAAGGGGTTTTTGCACATGATTCTTGACAAATTTAATTTAGCAGGTCGCGTAGCTATTGTCACCGGCGCCAGTCGAGGCCTCGGCGCAGGCATGGCGATTGGCCTGGCTGAAGCGGGAGCCGACCTCGTGGTCGTGGCCAGCAGCGCCCGCTTGCAGGAAACCGTGGATAAGATCAAAGCGCTGGGTCGTCGTTGCATTGGCGTCCAAGCCGATTTGATCGACACCAAAGTCATTCCGCAAATTATTGATGCCACAATAGCTGAATACGGCCGTCTCGATATTTTGATCAACTGCGCAGGCATTATTCGCCGCGCCCCAGCCATTGAGTTTTCCGAACAAGATTGGGACGATGTCATCCAGATCAATCAAAAAGCGGTCTTCTTTCTCTGCCAGGCAGCAGCCAAAGAAATGCTCAAACAGAAAAAGGGCAAGATTATCAATGTCGCTTCCTTGCTCTCTTTCCAAGGCGGGATCATTGTCCCCTCCTACGCGGCCTCAAAATCCGCCGTTGCTGGCTTGACCAAAGCTCTCGCCAATGAATGGGCGCCGCTCGGCATCAACGTCAATGCCATTGCGCCCGGGTACATGGCAACCGAAATGACTGAAGCGCTGCAAAAGAGCGCTGAACGCGCCCCAACAATCCTGGCCCGTATCCCGACCGGCCGCTGGGGCACGCCGGAAGATATGAAAGGGTTGGCTGTTTTCCTGGCTTCTGATGCCGCCGAATATGTCCAGGGCCAGGTCATTGCCGTTGATGGTGGCTGGCTGGGCCGCTAGTCATCGCAGTTCCAGTCAATTAAAAAATCCCGCCGGTTCCCTTGTCTGGAAGCGGCGGGATTTTTAATATTTTTATGTGTTAAACAAGGATCAACACTTTTCTTTATTGTGAGCTGACAACAGAAACGCGCCGGCCGCGGCCGTCAAGGGGATTGACAGGACCAAGCCAACGCTGCCGACCAGGGCCCGAACAAATTCCGTGACCAACAAATCCAGATTGAAAATACGCAGCATCGAAAGATCCGGCTGGGATGCGATCAACAGTACCAACGGCAGCGAACTTCCCGCATAAGCGAGGATCAAAGTGTTTGCATCAGTCGCCATCACGTCGCGCCCGACAGACATTCCCGAACTGAACAATTCCTTACGGCTTAGATTTGGACAGTTGCGACTGACTTCTTGCTGCGCCGCTGCGATCGAAATCGCCACATCCATCACCGCCCCCAGCGCGCCGAGCACCACTCCGGCAAACAAAATCCCTTGAAAATCAACGTGTTTCAATATCGTTGCCTTGAGAATCATTGCTTCTTCGCTTGACAAACCAGTCAAATTCATCCTGTTAACGGCAGCCGCCGCCAACAGACCGGCAGCAGCAACCCCGCCCATCGTGCCGATAAATGCCGCCCAGGTTTTGGGTTCCCGGCCGCTCACCGAAAATAGGGTGATGGCGCTAATCAGTAGAGCGACAATAAATGTCAGCAACAATACATTGACGCTGCCGGCCAATACCTGGCCAACAAACCCGTAGTATAAGATGACCAACGACGTGCCGATGACAAAAACCGCCCGCAAGCCAACTCCGCGACCGAACAGTAGCAACAGTACAATGAACAGTCCCGCTAACCAAATCAGCCCGCTGCTCCGCTCATAGTCAGCTATGTGATAGGTGGTTTTACCTGACGGGTCGGTCATCAACGCCAATATCACCTTGTCGCCCGGCTTGGCCATGATGTTGTAAAAGGAACGGTCCATCGTGCGGTTGATGATTACGACTTCCTGGCCGGCGTCCGGCCCCGAGGTCACCCGCGCCTTAATCAGCGTAGCGCCTAAGCCCCGCTGGGCCCTGGCCGGATCGACTTCCATGGTTTCTTGCGTCAAGACCACTCCTTCTACATAATTGATCTTGGGAATATCCGCTGTTCCGTTCGGCGATTTCGCTACCGCCACTTGCGTCATAAGCAAACTCGCCAGCAGAATCAGGCTGATTAAAACGACCCCTCGTTTTCTTTGTTGCATAAACCTTTTCCTCCCAATGCATACCCGTTGTTCTTATTGTAACCCAGGCAACAGGAAAAGGCATCCGAAGAATACTTCGAATGCCTTTACTGATTTTAACGGCTCACGTTGGTTCACCAGTCCCGCTATAAATCAGCGGAATACAAAAGCATAAATGATCAGCAATCCAGTCTGCGCCAGTGCAACCACATAGCCGTTGCGCATCATTGCTTTTAAATTGTTCGATTGGGCGAAGCCCATCATTGCCACCATGTTGCTGCCCGGAATGATGAAATTGGTCACCCGGGTCGCCACAATCAACGCCACTGCCCAGGCAATCATCGAAACATTATATTCTTTGAGCAAGGAAGCAAACATTTTGTTCAACGTAACCAACTCGGCGACAACGGCGCCGGAAATGCCAAATGCACCAATCGCGCCACCGGCGATGATCACCGCTGCTTTACCGCCGATATTAATCATCGGCATCAACATGTAAGTAAGCGCCTTAAAGCCCCCGGCCAATTCGACATACTTGATGAACAGTTCCAGCAAAATAAACAACAGATACAACCCGACATTGCCGGCCATTCCTTTGACGATCGACTTGCAGACGCCGTCGAATTTCATGCCGCCTACCATTCCCACCACGAACGAAAGGCCCAGCATAACGGTAATGACAAACGGCGTAGCGGCTTTTACATAGATGCCATAAGCGATCAAGGCTGTAAACATCACAATAAAAGTAGCCGTGGCCCGCTGACTGTGCGGGGTCGGCTGAAATGCCTCGATCTCTTTACCCACTGTTACGCCTGCCGGCATTTTTTCGGCGGTGCTGCGTTGAATCCGCTGTACCATGAACCATGTGACCAACAAAGTAACAAACGCTATCGGCAACGCGGCAGTTACCAGCATGGTTCCGTAATCTAGTTTGGTCAAGCCAATCAGCGTTACCACCGGCGGTGTGAATGGGCCTAATGTAAGCGCCTCCTCCCCTACCGACTGGTAAAGCACGGCAACCGCAGCTGGCGTCAAACCAACGGTGGCGGCAATCGGATTGACGATCGGCGCGATGATGGCGACCCCGCCCGCCATGGTCCCCAGCAGCCCGACGATGACCATCGTTGCCATCATGATCCCTAACAACGCTTTCTTTTGCGTGTTAACGCCAATACCGTAAATAATCTTATACACCAGGGTATGCGCTACTTTGGTTTCCGACAGGACTTCGCCGAGCCCGCGTCCCAGCATGATGATCAAGCCGACCAAGCCAAGAAATGATCCCATTGCCTTGGATAGATCAGTGCCAACAGCAACCAGGCTCTTCGCATTGATGATCGCCCCCAACACCACACAAATGATTGTTGCCGGCAACGGGTCCATTTCCCGCAGCACCAGCACAATATAGAGCAACAAAGGAATCAGTCCGACCAGCCCCCACCAGATATTAAATCCTGCGTCTGTCATTTTCCTTGCCTCCTGTCATTTTTTCTCAACACTTCGCCCTTGCCCTCGCCAGTCAGTTTTGAATCTTTTACGGCCAGAGTCCCGTTGACGAATACATAGGGAATTCCTTCAGGATATTGGTGTGGATTGGAAAAATCGGCCCGATCGATTACAGTATTTGGATCAAATACTGTCAGGTCGGCTTTGAAACCCGCTTTGAGCAATCCCCGATCTGGCAACCGCAGAATAGTCGCCGGCAATCCGCTCATCTTGTATACGGCCAACTCCAGTGAAATCAGCTGTTTTTCCCGCACATAACGCCCCAGCACCCGGGGGAACGTACCATAAGAACGCGGATGAACATTCTCCGCCCGGTCCCGCTGAGGATTCATTGCCTGTCCATCGCTGCCCACCGCTACTATGGAGCTTTGCATAATTCCGTCCAGATCGACCTCGCCCAGCGAAAAATAGACGGCATTGATTTTGGCACCCTCTTCGATCAATAACTGCCGCACCGCTTCTTCGGCCGGCACCGCGCGGGCAGTGGCGATATCCAGAATGGTTTTGCCAACCCACTGCTGGTTTTCTGCTGTTTTGAGCACGGAAATCTTTACCCGCTCCGGCCCGCCGCGAATCGTCATTTCTTTAGCGATTGCCATGAGAATGGTTTCGCGCAAAGCCGGGTCGGCCAATCGACCGAGCAGCGCGGCAATTCCGCCGTCTTGCGCCCATCCGGGCACCAGCGCCGCCAAGGAAGTAGCTGTCGCTTCATAGGGATACTGGTCAGCCCAGATATCCACGCCAACGGTCCTGGCTATTTCAATGCGGCGCAAAGCAGCTAGTCCCTGACCCCAAAACGGTTTGCCGATTGCCTTTAAATGAGACACCTGAACCCGAACGCCACTTTGCCGGCCAAGTTCGATCGCCTCTTCGACAGAATCCATCAAGGTTGCACTCTCACCGCGAATATGGCTGGAATAAAGGGTTTCATGTTTAGCCAGCACCCTGCCCAGCGCTATCAATTCATCCGCTTTGGCAAAACTGCCTGGCGGATAAACCAAGCCGGTGGACATACCCCAGGCACCCTGGCTTAAAGATTCATCCAACAGTTGCTGCATCTGCACCAGTTCGGCCTGCGTCGGCGGACGATCGTCCCAGCCCACAGCAGCGATACGCAAGGCGCCCTGCGCAGCCAACATGGCCAGATTGATGCCGGGGTTCACTTTTTCCACTGCCGCTGCAAATCCGTTGAAATCCGTCCAGCACACGCCTCCTGCCGGCAGCGAACCGCTAAGCGTCCCCAGATACGACTCCAGTTCGGCAAATCGCGAGGAGCAGGCTGGAAATGGACCGATCCCGCAGTTAGAGGTCACGTCGGTTGTAACGCCTTGCATCACTTTGCTGTCGCCTAGTGGATTGTCAAAAATCTTGCGGTCGGTATGCGTGTGCAAATCGATAAACCCGGGAGCCACAACCAGCCCGGAAACATCGATTTCTTTGCCCGCGATCCCGCGCTCCACCTCACCCACGGCCCT
>JBGSKE010000458.1:0-6286 GCA_041741355.1 Negativicutes bacterium
GATAAAGGCAATGAAGCGCAACTGTTGCTGGAACTGATGAATGATGAAGAACCGCTCGAAATGGACGGTTCGATGCCGACGACGGACCGCCTGGCATTGGCGGCCAAGTTGCTTGCGCATGAAGAATATGTGACCAAGGTGCGTTCAACCAGCGAGGTGTTGAAAAGCCTGCGCGAGATTGCGGCGCGCGCCGAACATAAAATCCCGCTCGCGTTATATCAGGCGGCGATTACGGAACTGACCAAAGAAGAAGTCCGGGCCTTGCACAATCACTTGGGCGCTGCCGGAGTAGAGATGACGGAAGGCGAAGCGCCGGTCGGTTTGTTTGGCGCACCGGTGCAAGAAGGCATCCCGCGGCTGGAAATGACCGGATCGGTTGAAACTGTTGATGTTTTGCGAGTCTTGGTTGATTTGGGTCGTCGTCAGAGCAATCTGGTGACAACCGAGCAACTGAACTTAGCTTTGAAACCCAATGACCCTTCGACGGTCCGTATGTCGGAAGGAACGCAAATTACCAAGGTTTGTCTGGGGCTGGACGCCGAGAAGGTGCGCCTAATTGATGGCGGTAATTTAGCCTTGTCCTATGCATTGCTGCAGGGTTTGCCGACAACCGACAGTCAGGCTAGTGAATTGGTGCGCCGGATTCTCAGCACAGCAAAAAATGCGTTGGAACAGGGGGATCGGGCTAAGCGAAGTCTATCCGAAGCCAACCTTCGATTGGTAGTCAGTATTGCCAAACGTTATGTCGGTCGTGGTATGTTGTTCCTTGACTTGATTCAAGAAGGCAACCTCGGCTTGATTAAGGCTGTGGAAAAGTTCGATTATACCAAAGGCTATAAATTTAGTACTTATGCGACTTGGTGGATTCGTCAGGCGATTACCCGCGCAATTGCGGACCAGGCTCGAACGATCCGGATTCCCGTCCATATGGTTGAGACGATTAATAAACTGATTCGGGTTTCGCGCCAACTGCTGCAAGAATTGGGCCGTGAACCGGCGCCGGATGAAATTGCCAAAGTAATGGATATCACGGTTGAACGAGTACGGGAAATCATGAAGATAGCCCAAGAGCCGGTGTCGTTGGAAACGCCGATCGGCGAAGAAGAGGACTCTCATTTGGGCGACTTTATTGAAGACGCCGACGCACAGGCGCCGGCTGACGCGGCTTCGTTCATGGTGCTCAAGGAGCAACTGGAAGAAGTGCTGGAAACCCTGACGCCGCGCGAGAAAAAGGTGCTTAGGTTGCGGTTTGGACTTGATGACGGCAGGGCTAGAACGCTGGAGGAAGTCGGTCACCATTTCCAGGTCACGCGTGAGCGGATCCGGCAAATTGAGGCTAAGGCATTACGGAAATTGCGCCACCCCAGTCGTAGTAAAAAACTGAAAGATTTCCTGGAATAAAAAAATATTCAAAAAAGCCTTGACGTGCATGGGCCTGGTATATTACAATAAATGACGTTGACAACATTCCTCGATAGCTCAATGGTAGAGCACGCGGCTGTTAACCGCGGGGTTGTAGGTTCGAGTCCTACTCGAGGAGCCATTTTTAAAATAGGCAGGCTTTCTTCGGAAAACCTGTTTTGTGTCTCCGGGGCCTATAGCTCAGCGGTAGAGCCGCCGGCTCATAACCGGCTGGTCCCTGGTTCGATCCCAGGTGGGCCCACCACATTATATATGGCCCGTTGGTCAAGCGGTTAAGACACCGCCCTTTCACGGCGGTATCGGGGGTTCGATTCCCCCACGGGTCACCAAGCTCTTCAAGTCCGGGATTTATCCCGGACTTTTTGTTTTCGGCAGGGTTTGGCTGGTTTGTGCAGAATCAATTTAGTACAGGAAGGGGAGGGATCAATGTTTCTCGGCGCACGCCTGCAGACTGTCGCTGCGTTGACAGGAAATTATCGCCGATTTGCTGATGTCGGTTCCGATCATGCATACTTGCCAGTTTGGCTGGTCACGCAGGGGAAAGCGGACTATGTTGTTGCCGGCGAGATCATGCCGGGACCTTTGGAGGCGGCGCGCCGCACTGTTGATGAAGCGGCGTTGACAGATCGTATTGCTGTTCGTCTTGGTGATGGTCTTGCCGTGCTGAAGGCGGGTGAAGTGGATGCGGCGATCATAGCCGGAATGGGAGGGGCTTCGATTCGCGGGATATTGGATCGCTCCCCGCGAATTGTGAGCAGCCTGTCGCGGCTTATTTGCCAACCGATGATTGGGGCTGAGAGATTGCGGCTTTGGTTGTTCAAACATGGCTGGTTGATTGTTGCCGAAGAACTGGTCCAGGACGACGGGCGTCTATATGAAGTGCTGGCGGCGGAACCAGGCGCTGCCGAGTTGCCTGATGAACTGCTGCTGGAGGTCGGACCATTGCTTTGGCGGAATCGCCACCCTCTATTGCCCAAGCAGCTGGAGCGACTGCTGAAACAGTATCGAATGCGGGTGGCGGAAATGCAGCAGTCGACTGTGCCGTCTGTTGTGAAGCAAAAAATGGTTTGGCAACAAAGGATCGATCAATTGGAGGCGATGCGAGCATGTCTGTAAAATGTGCGATGATTGCTGCGGCAATTGAAAAGATGGCCCCGCTGATGATGGCGGAGAATTGGGACAACGTAGGCCTGTTGGTTGGCAAGAATGATCAAATGGTCGATAGCGCTTTGTTGACAGTGGATGTAACGATGCCGGTGATTGAAGAAGCGGTTGAACTTGGCGCTACGTTGCTGATTAGCCATCATCCGTTCCCCTTCCGGGCGTTGAAACGGATTTGCACTGATACGGCGAATGGCGCGATGCTGGCAAAGTTGTTTAAGCAAGATATTGCGGTCTATGCCGCGCACACCAATTTGGATCGAGCCAACGGCGGCGTTAATGCGGCGCTGGCGAAATGCCTGGGGCTGACCGACCAGGCGCCCATACTGCCGTTTCCTGAGCCGCTGGTAAAGATCGTCGTATATGTTCCGGCAGGCTATGAAGAGGCGGTGCGTTTGGCAATGTGCAATGCCGGCGCCGGTCATATCGGTAACTACTGTGATTGTGCATTCCGTACCAAAGGGTTAGGAACTTATACACCAGGGGAGGGGAGTCGGCCATTTCTTGGTGAGGTAGCAAAACTTTCCACAGTAGAGGAATTTCGCTTGGAAACGGTGTCGCCGGCCAATTTGACGTCGGCGGTTGTGAAAGCCATGATCGCGGTTCACCCTTATGAAGAAGTTGCTTATGACGTGTTGCCGCTGCAAAATACGATCATGAACGGTGGTTTGGGTCGGCTCGGTATGTTGCCGGAGGCAATGACGCTGACTGACTTTTCGTTTCGGGTAAAGACTGCACTGGGAGTGTCCGGGGTCAGAGTTTATGGCGCTGCCGATAGGGTGCGCAAAGTCGCTGTCTGTGGCGGCGCCGGGATGGAATGTGCGGCGGCGGCGGTTGCTGCCGGAGCGGATGTATTGGTAACGGGTGATATTCGTTATCACGATGCGCAGGAAGCGCTGGCGCAGAGGATCTGTCTCATCGATGCCGGACATTTTGAGACCGAATATCCAGTATTACAGGAATTGCAATCCTATTTGCAGGGCTGTGCCGTTGCTGAAAAATGGAATTGCCGGTTTGCCGTCGCGCAGCGGCAAGCGCCTATTTTCCGACAATTTTGACCGTTTGTTGCCAGGAGTACAGTGGCGGTTCTTTCTTTTTTCTGAAAATCGTGTATAATAGGGATAGAAATATTTGATAACGCTTTTCAGTTATGGGGGCGCTGTATCATGGATAAGCAAATTTCGCTCGATTCTGTTGCTGAGCAGCAGGAAATGCAAATTACTGAAATCACCGGGTCGCGTGCTCAGCGAACGCGTATGTTGCAAATGGGCTTTACTCCGGGGACGCGTGTGCGTATTGTCCGTCGGGCGCCAATGCATGATCCGGTTGAAGTAAAATTGCGCGGGACCAGCATTTTGCTGCGACGCGATGAATGTCAGAATGTCAAGGTGGCCGAAGCTGAGTGAATGAACAAAAGAAGCCGCCGGTAGCCGTTGCGATCATTGGCAATCCGAATGTGGGTAAAAGCGTGCTTTTCAACGCCATTACCGGAGCTAGCCAGACGATCGGCAACTGGTGCGGCAAGACGACTGATGTATGCACTCTGGCGGTGCATTATAAAAACCGCGAGTTGCATTTTACCGATCTACCTGGAATATACGGATTTGGCGGTCATTCGCCGGAAGAAATTCTGGTGAATGATTTTTTGCGTGATGAACCACCGGACGTGGTCCTGGTGGTCCTTGATGTGATGAACCTGGAACGTAGTCTGTACTTGCTGCTGGAGACTTTGGAACGTTATCGCAAAGTGATGGTGGTCCTGAACAAGGTTGACGTGGCGCGGGAACAGGATCTGGCGGTTTATCACGACCGCCTGGAAGCGGAGCTGCAAGCGCCGGTTCTGCCGGAAATGGTCAAAGGACGCCTAAATCCGCAGGAACTGTTCGGCACCGTGATTGATATGGTCGATTCTGTCACTGTATTGCGGAACCACGCGATTCGCTACGCCGAAAAAATTGAACGGCAATTGAGCGAACAAAAGGATTCGGTTACCGACAGTTCACTCGGCAGTGCGCGCTGGGTTTTGCTAAAACAACTGGAGGCGACTGACGATTCGCTGCAGACTGAAATCATCAGTACCCGCTACAATCTGGCTGAAGATGTTGCGGCGCGCATTATGGCGCATCGCTTGACCGGCGAGACCATTTCCGATCGGATTGATCGTTGGGTATTGCATCCGGTTTTGGGCGGGCCGTTGATGTTGTTGGCGTTCGGCTTAGTTTTTTATTTGACGTTTTCAATCAGTCGTCCTGCCTCGGAATGGTTGGCGGAATTATTCGATACACTGGGGATATGGCTGGAAACCTCGTTGGCAGCAGTGCAGTTTCCGGCGCTGGTGACCAGCATGTTGGTGGATGGCGTTATCAAGGGTGTTGGCGCGGCAATGGGTTTTTTGCCGCAAATGGCATTGTTTTTCCTGTTTTATACGTTGATTCAGGATAGCGGCTATATGGTTAGAGTAGTTTTTTTGGTTGACCGGGTCATGAGCGCACTGGGAATGAACGGCAAGACGTTCTTGCCGTTGGTGCTTGGCTGTAGTTGCAATGTCAATGGGGTATTGGCGTCGCGTATTTTATCCAGTCCCTATGACCGCACGGTGGCGATTTTGATCAGTTCATATGCGCCGTGCCCGGCGAGGTTGGGCGTGATGGTGTTTTTGGTTTCGGCCTTTTTCACGTCCACGGCCGCCACGCTGGTCATGTTGTCATTATTGGGCATTAGTCTTGGCCTGATGGTGGTTGTTGCTTACATTGTCAGTTTATTTATTTCACGTTCCGGTGAAGGTTCGTTCATTATGGAATTGCCGCCTTATCAACGTCCGACCGCGTATGGACTGTTCAAATCCGCTTCGTTGCTGACGATAAATTTTATGCGCCGGATCCGCAATGTGATCATTGCCGCTTCGATCGTGATGTGGACGCTTTCCACCTTTCCGTTGGGGGCGTTTGAAGATAGCTACATTGTGGCGATCGGCAAAGTCTTGGAACCTGTCGGACAAATTATGGGCTTGAACTGGCAGCTGATCGTGGCGTTGCTGTTTGGCATTGCCGCCAAAGAAAGTGTACTCTCCAGCCTGGGAATTATTTATCATGCGGCGCAGGACTCCGGCAATCTGGCCGAGATACTGACCCACAGCATATCTCCGCTGACGGCGTTTACATTTTTGCTTGTGTATATGATTTATACGCCGTGTGTGACAACGTTAATTACCATGTACAATGAAACAAGGGATTGGCGAATCGTGCTGTACGGAGCTGCCGGAAGTTTCATTTCGGCGATTGTGCTTGGAGGCATCGTGTTTCAGGTTGGTCACCGCTTGTTGTAAATCAACTGAATTATTCGCAGGTGTATTGATTGGGGACACTGGCAAATGAAGTTGCGCAAGTGTCTTTTATTTTTGCCGGATCAATAAATTGCAATTAATTAAAAATTTCTAAAAATATACTTGTCAGACAAATCTTAATATGTTAATATAAAAACATAAATTCACAAGACAAATAATTAAGGAGGATGAAACGATGTATCAGGTTATTTTGGCGGAACGGGAAAAAAAGACGGCGAAAGTCGTGTTGGCCTTTTTTCTGGCTGAAGCAATCGTCTTATCGTTCGCCTTCCTCTAAGCAAGAATAATGTGAGTCTTTGTATCATATTACTGTTTTGCAAAAGGCCGCCTGGAGACAGGGGGTCTTTTTTGTCGAATTTT
>JBGSKE010000459.1:0-17566 GCA_041741355.1 Negativicutes bacterium
CTGGTCCGCTGCGGCGATGCGGCGTTGCCGGATGCCAGTCCGTTCCTGAATCCAGGCATCATTCGTATCCACCATTTGCGCCAATTCGTCATTGGTCAACACTCGCTCCGGCAGGCACACGCCTACGCCTACGATGCCGGCATTTATTTTTCCCATCTGCTATTCAACCTCCATTCGGTCCAAAATAACGTAGCGCCAGCATCGTGATGTCGTCTGACTGCTCCGCCCCATCAACAAAGGCAGTCAATTCATGAGAAATCCCGTTTACCATCGCTACGCAGCCTGCCTGGCCAAATCGGACCAGCGCCTCCTGCATCCGCTCATTGCCAAACAGCTGATCCGCTGCGTTCATTGCTTCATTGACGCCATCGGTGTACAGGTACAGACTGTCGCCAGCCGCCAACGTCATCTCCGCTTCGGTGAACTGGATATCTTCCATCGCGCCCGCCACCACGCCTTTGGTTTTCGGCAGGAACGTCGCTACTCCCTCAGTAGACAGTAATAACGGAAAATTATGGCCGGCATTGGCCCAGCGAAAATTACCGGAGGGCAAGTGCAACACGCCGCAGAACAAGGTCACAAACATACTGGCTTCATTGTTGCGCGACAATTCGTTGTTGACCCGGTACAGCACTTTTCCCGGCGACTTCTCTTCATGAAAAAACGCCCGCAGGAACGTGCGCGTTACCGCCATGAACAGCGCCGCGGCAATTCCTTTGCCAGAAACGTCGCCGATGACCACCCAAAGGTGATCGGGGTCCGGCATCATAAAATCGTAGAAATCGCCGCCCACTTCACGGGCCGGCGTCATCATCGCATACAGTTCAAAATCTTCCCGGTCGGGAAACGGCGGAAAGGTCTTGGGCACCAATTCCATCTGGATGCGCTGGGCAATCCGCAGTTCGCTCTCAATCCGTTCTTTCGACGTTGCTGCCACTTCCAACATCGTGATGTGTGTTTTCAGTTCATCCCGCATCACGACAAACGATTGGGCCAGGCGGGCGACTTCGTCATCGCCGGCGATCTGCGGCAGAGGCTCCTCCAGACTGCCGGCGGCCAGAATACGGGTTGCTTCGGCCAATTTGCGCAGCGGACCGGTAATCGAACGGGCGATCAGCAAAACAATCGGTATCAGCAATAAGAAGCCGATGATGGCAATCAGCGCTTCTTTGCGGCTCAGTTCCGCCACTTTGCCCATGAGTTCCCCTTCCGGGAAAAAGATGCCGATCGACCAGCCATTCGCGGCAATCGGCTGATACAACAGCCAGCCATGTTGGCCGGAAAACATCGTACCATAAGGGATAAAACCGCTTTTCCCTTTGACCATTTCGCGACCCAGAGCCCGCAGTGCGGCATTGTTTTTTTCTTCGGCCAGGCTGAACATATTTTCATTCAAAATCAATGCCCGGTTGGGATGACTGATCAACGTCCCGTTCTGTGATGCCAAAAATGCAAAGCCCTCTTTACCCAGCGGCAACGAATTCAAAAGGTCGGCCAGCCATTCCAGGGAAATATCACAACTGACCACCCCGAGAAACTTTCCCTCGGCATCAATGATTGGCGACGAATATGTTACCATCAGCGCATTGCCGCGCCCCTCCGCCCGGTAAGGCTCAATCCAGACCGGACGCTGCAACAGTTGGGGGATCGCATACCAATCCTGGACATAGTACGGCGTAGCGTGTTTGCCCCGGTCATCGCGAACCAGTTGGTTCCAGGAACGATAAACATAGGGGGCGCTGTATTTCTGACTAAAACCAAACGCGCCTGGTTCCAGAGCCACCGTAGCGCCATAAATCTCGCTGTTATCGCGAACCAGCCGTTCTAGCAATGTGAACAGGACTTCTTGACTGGCTGGAGCATTGATCTCCATCCGGCCATCCATGCCTTCGACAATTTTTCGCGCCGCAATCTCGACCAGCTCGATCCGCCCGGTCGTAGCCCGGGCCATCTGCCAGGCCTTGTCTTCGAGCTCCTGCTCGAGGATCTGACGGGCAATGATATAGCCATAGCCAATCACTGCCGACAAAATCAGCACTGATGCCAGTAGCACCGATATCGACAGCCGCCAGGCGATACTCCATTTACGGAACATAACCCAGCCCCCCTGCCGTAAATTCATCATAGCTGGGCGCGCTGCGAATCATTCCCTGCTGCGTCATCACTTGAACCGTACGGGCATAATCCTGCCGCGACAAACTGCCAAACGTCCATCTGTCCTGTGCGTCAGGAATCACACTACGCAAAATCTTCTCCAGCATCCATTTCATATGCGGTCGGTTGGTCAGCACTTTGTCACGGGTGACATATTCCATCACGATGTCCAACGTCTCGGACTGATGCTCCGCCGCGTAGCGCCAGCCTTGCAACGATGCTTGACGAAACTTTCTGACCATCTCCGCGTTTTGTCGAAATCGCTCCTGCGTGGTATAGATCCCATCTTCAGGAAAACCAAACCCGTCTTCCTGCAAAAAGAACAGCTTCAGCTCTTCCATGTCAATGCCTGTCTGATATACCATATGCACTTCGTTGTAATACATGGCGGAACAGGCTTCCACGCCCCTGCGCAAAAACAGGTTGACCGAGTAGTACTGCGGAACGATTTGCGGACTAGCGCCGACCGACTGCAGCCAAGCCAAATACGGCGCGCGAAAATCGCCGCCCCAGATGCTGATTTTGCGCCCGGACAGTTCGGCCGGTCGGTTGATGTTGTCCGAATTTCGGGTGATCAGCACCAGGTTGGAAGCGTTGACGATTTGCGCCACCTGGGCCAGTCTGACGGACTGTTCATTGCGCGACAGCGCCGTGCTGAGCCACAGGGAGGCAAAATCAACTTCGCCGCGAATCAGCGAATCAGCTGGGTCCAGCCCCGGACCGCCGGGAACGATGCTGACATCCAGCCCCTGTTGTTTATAAAAGCCTTTTTCCAGCGCCACATAGTAACCGGCGAATTGGGCCTGGTGGCTCCACTGCAGCATAATCCGAACCGGCTGCGCCGCCAGTGCCTTTGCCGGAAGGAATAAACCGCAGATATACAGCACGAATAACAACAGCGCCGCAACAGTAAAACTGATTGACTGTTTTGCCGCCTTGGGGCTACTTTTCGCCATAACGGACAGCCAGCGACAAAACGTTTTGTGTCCCGCTGCGACTATAGTGAACGTCGTCGAGCATCCGGCGAATCAAGAACACGCCGAGTCCGCCTACCTGTCGGCTTTCCAGTTCCGCCTTTAAATCGGGCGCTTCCATTGCCATGGGATCAAACGGCACGCCGGAATCAATCAATTCAATTCGGAACATCTCTATTTCCCGGGAAATTTTTATCGTGACTTCGCCAGGGGGAATTTCATAGGCATAGCTGCAAATATTGGCGGTCGCTTCTTCCACGGCCAGTTCCAGGTGCATAATCCGTTTAGGATGAACGCCAAAGGCTTCCGCTGTCGCCGAGACGAATTCCATCATCGACGGAATCGTCGCCAAATTTGCTACAAACGTCCGTTCCACCGTTTCCATCGCACTCACTCCTCCGCCATCGCTTGCGTCAGATCGGGATATACTTGCAGGATATTGTCAAAACCCGACACAGTGACTACTTCCTCGACAAGTCCCGACAGAGCGCACAGCGACAGGCTGCCTTTCTGCGCCTTCAGTTTTTTGGTGGCGGCCAGAATGCTGCGCAAGCCGGCGCTGCTGATGTATTCGAGCCCGCCCAGGTCGAGAATGAAGCGGCGCTGCCCCTGCTCAATCCATTGCATGCATTCCTGCTCGAACTGGCTCGAGTTGCTGATATCCAGACGGCCTTCCAGCTTCACTACCCAATAGCCCTTTTCTGCTTGTGTTTTTACATTCATGTTTGTCACGCTCCATTTTTTATTCAACTTAACAATGATTTATTTTTGGTGCCAAAAGTCTCATGCAACGATGTTTGGCAAGTAGAACCAACAATCATCCCGGCAGTATCTTCTTCAATCCGTCCACCAGTTTCTCCATCACTGGCAACGTTCCCAGCGTGACCCGGATGTGGTTGGGGAAGCGGAAGCCAGTCATCGAGCGGACCATCAATCCCTGCATCATCAGTTTGCGATAGGCCAGCGTGTCGCTCATCGGCAAACGGATCATCATGTAATTGGCCTCCCCGGCCAAGTGAAACAAACCCAGTTTATCCAGTTCGCAGCTAAGAAACTCTCTGGCCTGCCGAACCATCGCCCGAGTCCTGGCGACATGCTCTTCGGCATCTTCCAGTGAACCGATTGCCGCCTGTTGGGCAAAGGTGTTCACGGAGTAAACGACGCAGGTCCGCCGGATCACGTCGACCAGCTTTTCCTGGCCGACCATGTAGCCAATTCGTAGCCCGGCCAGGGCAAACATCTTGGAAAAGGTACGAAACACCAGCAGATTCGGGTATTCGTCGAGCAATTTCATCCCATCGGGAAAATCAGCCGCCTCGACAAATTCGCAGTAGGCCTCGTCCAGCACCACGATCTGTCTGCCGTCGATCCGGTCGAGGAACTGGCGCAATTTCGCCTCGCTCCAGTAGCTGCCTGTCGGGTTGTTGGGGCTGCAGAGAAAAATCACCTTGGTCCGTGCATCAATCGCCGCCAGCATCGCCGCATCATCATAACCGTAATCTTCGCCCAGCGGCGCCAGGCGGGCTTCATAGCCGGAAAACTCCGCCACCCATTCGTATACGGCGAAGGTTTTGTCGGTGGTGATGATATTATCGCCTTCCTGGCAAAACGCCTTGATTACGAATGCAATCACTTCATTGGCGCCATTGCCGACGATAAAAGAATCCGGCGAAAGACCGAACCGCTCCGACAGTTTTGTCCGCAAATGGAAAGCGTCGCCGCTCGGATAGACCGAAGCCTGAAACAGGTCCATCGCCGCCAATGCTTCCAGCGCTTTTGGCGAAGGACCCAGCGCATTCTCGTTGTTGTTCAGGCGATAAATTAACGGGCAACCGAACATCTGCCGCAAAACATCGTCAGGTTTGCTGGGAATGTAGGGCTCGATAGTCTGAATATGGCGCGGAACCAGTGATTCCAGCGGCGGAAATGAACCGGGCAATGCCTACGCCTCCCCCCGCTGCGTCCAGACCAGAACATCGCCCCTGCCGCCCCAGGGCAAAAGATACTGCGGCGCAAAACCGCTAGCCAGCAAGGCCGGTCCTAGGATCGCCTGACTGGCCTCGCCTGCATCCAGTTGGAAGATGATCTCGCTAAAGCCGGCCAGCCGCAGAGCCACGACATGTTGCTTCAACACGCTGGCTGCGTCTTCACCCACCCAGAGGGCTGTCAGGGTTACTTGGCCGGCGGGACGGTTCATCCGGGCCGAAAACGCCGAACGGGCCGACTGCGTCTCACCCTGTGCTTCCACCCGATGCAGTTGGCGCGGCAGAAAGAGACGTTGGACGGCCGACTGATAAAAGTCGGCGACGTCAGGATGGACATAGGCCAAAGTGCCATTGTCTTCTTCCAGTTGGCGGTAAAAAACCAAACCGGCTGGATCGAGCGGTTCAAAAAACCCGGCCGGCAGCTCGGGCGTCGGTTGCGGAACAACGATGCACAGTAGCCCTTGCCGGGCCAGTTTGGCCAGACAGACTTCCACGGCCTGTGTGGCCAGTCGGGGCTGATCGCAGAAAACATATGGACCATAAGC
Source organism: Negativicutes bacterium (assembly GCA_041741355.1). Taxonomy (GTDB): domain Bacteria; phylum Bacillota; class Negativicutes; order UBA1444; family UBA1444; genus UBA1444. The sequence continues at coordinate 5,659 of JBGSKE010000459.1, forward strand.
TTCCGCCATTTTATTACGGCTTCGCCACAGCATGCCAGCGCCCAGATTGCCCTTGCCGTCGAGCAGCAAAACGGCGCCATATTCACCGAAGCCGACCATGTCGGCGATCTTGCCGGGATACTGAAATTGCGGCGGTGCTTTGAGGCCATATTTCGACCAGACCCGCACGGCAAACTGTTTTAACAGTTCCGATTCCGGCGAGACCACCTGGAAAGGCCCTGTTGCGACAAACTCAGCCAAAGGTTCTTTAACCGGCGGATAGATTTTTTCCTGAATAAAATGCACGCCCATTTCCGTATTCTCGGCCGAAATCCGCAGCTGGTCGACAGTCCGCGCCGCCAGCAGCAACCCCATTTCATCCAGCGACTTTTCGTCGTCGGAAGATACGGTCGCCGTGATATTGAATGCTTCGACCGGCAAACTTCCTCGCTGGAACCGGCAGACCACCTCGGCATAATAACCAGCGTAACGGCAGCTAAGCCGAAGCCTTTGTCCAGCAGAAACCCGGTTGCTCAAAAACGAATAGACTTCCTCTACCGCCAGGGCCAGGCGCATTGCTTCGCCACGTCCCAGTCCGTAGGCCTGGACCGCCTGTTCAACACAACCGGTAGCCAAGGGCAAAAACTGCGGCTGAAACGGCATCTGTAATTCAATCGGCTGTTTATGAGGCATCGGTTACTCCCCTTTCGCTGCTGTCGGCGTCGCAACCAGCTTCAGTAGAAGGTTGCCGGCCAGACTGCGCCGGTACTGTTCACTAGCCCGGACATCATCAATCGGACTGACGGCCGCACTCGCCATCGCCCCGGCTTGCCGCAGGTCTACCTCCGACAAGGGTTTGCCAAGCAAATAGGCTTCAACTTCCGGCGCCGTGACCACCGTCGGTCCAACACTGCCCCAGGCCAGCCGGATTTTCTGCAACGCTCCATCCGCAGCCGTCCGATACACCGCCGCCAGACTGGTCACAGCAATCGCCAGCGCTTTGCGTTTGCCGACCTTGTGATAAACAGAAATCGTCCCCTGTGGCAAACGCGGCAGGCGCACGCCGCTGACATATTCGCCGGGTTGCAGGCAGTTTTGGCCCGGACCGCAGACAAAATCAGATACCGAAATGACACGGCATCCCGCCGGACCGACAATATCGACTTTTGCATCCATTGCGACCAATGGCGGCAAGCTGTCTGCCGCCGGCGAGGCCGAGCAGATATTACCGACCAACGTCGCCGCATGGCGGATCGGTGGTGAAGCCAGCTCGTTCAGCGCCTGATATAACCCACAATATTCCGTCTGAATCACGGCATTATCCAGCAGTTGCTGCTGCGTCACCGCCGCGCCGATACAAAACTCGTCCTCTTGCCAGCCGGTCTGTTGCAGTTCGGACAATTGCTCCAGGCAAAATACGGCAGGAATCTGTTGCCCAGATTGTCGCAGCTTGACCAGTAGATCGGTCCCGCCGGCCATGATCCGGCCCTGGGAAATCTCGGCCAGCAGCGTCTGCAGTTCGTTAAGGGTTTGGGGAAACAAAACCTGCATCAGCGCTGCCCCCCTTTCAGGCTGACCGCCGCCGCCATCACCGCATCAATAATTTTCTGGTAACCGGTACAGCGGCATAGATTGCCGCTCAGCTCATGACGAACCTGTTCACGATTTGGCTGGGGAATCCGTTGCAACAAATCCAGGGTCGCCAAAATCATCCCCGGCGTGCAGAAACCGCATTGCACTGCGCCGTGCTCAACAAAGGCCTGCTGCACGATTGCCGCGTCGGCATCTGCCGCCGCGCCTTCGATCGTCAGAACACTGCGCCCCTGCAGCTGCGCCGCCAGCATCAGGCAGGACAGCTGGCTCTGGCCATCGACCAGAATCGTGCAGGCGCCGCATTCGCCGGAGCCGCAACACTCTTTGGTCCCGCCCATGTTCAGGTCTTCGCGCAACAGATCGACAACTCGTCTGTCTGGCGCGACTTCCAGCGCTACCTGTTGCCCGTTCAATGTAAAGGATAGATTCATCGCATGGCCTCCTGTCCGGTATGCCGCAGCGCCGCCAGTACTTTTTCCGCGTTCAGCGTGCCGCCGGCAATCCGCTGACCGGTCGCCGTCGCCAATGCATTGGCGACAGCCGGCAATACGGCGTCAATGCCGATTTCGCCGATGCCTTTCATGCCAAACGGTCCGGCTGGTTCATGCGAACTCACAGGTACGGTCAGCATGTCGGGGACATCCAACGCGGTCGGTAAAATATAGGTACTGAGGTCACCGGTCTTGATCCGGCCCTGCTCGACGGTAAATTCTTCGAACAATGCGTACCCCAGCCCCTGGGCCACGCCCCCCTGCACCTGTTGTTCATACAGCTGGGGATTGAGCACCCGCCCGGCGTCGATACAGCTCAACAACTCGCAGACCTCTGTTTCACCGGTCAACGTGTCCACTTCCAGCGCCGCCAGCTGCACGCCATAGGAAGCAAGCCGGTGGGGAAATCCGTGCTTGCGCAGATTTACGCCGCTGTCGAGCGGCTGGTCATTGACCGGCGCGGTATAGGTAGCGGTAGCCATCCGTTCCGTCGCATCCATTAGCGTCGCCACAAGCGGCAGCGGCAGACTGCGCCCGGAAGGAACATGCTGCAGCCGCCCCGGCAGTAGCGCCATATCTTCGAGCTTCACGCTGTGCAGCAGCTGAAACGAAACCATCAGCGCCGCCCGGGCTTTGATCCGTTCGCCCAGCAGCTCCGCCGCCCGGATCATCGCATTGCCGTAGGTAAAAGTCGTCCGGCTGGCCGAGGCCGAGCCCGAAGGCAGCGTCCGGGCCGTGTCGGGGAATACCAGTTCCATTGCATCCATCGGCTGACCGAGAATATGCCCGGCGATCTGCGCATAGGTACTGGCGTTGCCCTGCCCCATATCCGATACGCCGACATAGACCCGCAGGCGTCCGTCGGCGAGCAGTTCCATTTTTGCATTGCCGCAGTCGGCAATAGCCGGACCGTAACCGATACTTTGCGCTACGGCTGCGATGCCGATGCCGCGGCGTTTAAACCGCGGCGCCGCCGCCAGCCAGCTCTGCCGCCGTTGCCAGAGTGGATGACGCGCCAGTGTATCGAGGCATTCGCCAATCCCCACCGTCCCGGTCAGGGTAACGCCCGTCGGCGAGCTGTCGCCGCGCACGACGGCATTTTGCCGCCGCAGTTCCAGCGGATCAAATCCGCCGGCCCGAGCCAGTTCATCGATAGCCTGTTCCATCGCCGCCGCGACCTGCGGCACGCCAAAACCGCGGAACGCGCCGGCAACAGGATTATTCGTATAGACAGCTGCGCCGTCGATCGCCACGTTGGGGATTCGATACGGGCCGCCGGCATTTTCCATCGCCAGGGCAAAAACTTCCGAACCGAGCGACGCGTAAGCGCCGGTATCAAACAACAGACGGGCCGATAATGCCTGCAACTGCCCCGTCTGATCGCAGCCGAGAGTATACTCTGCCTGCAGCGGGTGACGCTTGGTACCGGCCAGAATGCTTTCCTCGCGCGAATACCAGAGTTTTACCGGTCGACCGCCGCTGTGCATAGCGGCCAGAGCCAGAAAACCCTGCACGGTAATCCCGTCCTTGCCGCCAAAACCGCCGCCCAGACAAGGAGCTATCACATGAATTTTTGCCGGTGACAACCCAATCGCCTCGGCCAGTTCCAGCCGGTCGCGAAACGGCGTCTGGGTGGAAACGGTCATTGTCAGGGTTCCGTCGGTTTCCAGCTGCGCCACACCGGCCTGGGTTTCCAGGAAAGCATGTTCCTGCCAAGTCGTCGATACTGTCAGCGTAACCTGATATGCCGCTTGCGTCAACGCCTCTGCCGGATCGCCGCGCCGGATTTCTCCGCCGATCAGCAGATTGCCGGCTGACCGCTGCGGATGCAAAACCGGCGAATCGGCCGCCTGCGATAATACAGGATCAAACAGAGCCGGCAACACCTCATACTCGACCCGGACCGCTGCCATGGCCGCCGCCAGTGCTTCTTTACTCTCCGCCAGCAACAGTGCCACCGCATCGCCATAATGGCGCACCCGTTCGTCAGCCAGAATCGGCTGGTCTTTTTCAAAAATACCCAGCCGATTGCTGCCTTTGATATCTTTATGAGTCAGCACTGCAACGACACCGGGAATCGCCAGCGCCGCCGCCGTATCGATCGCCAAAAGCCGCGCATGCGGATGCTCCGGTCGTTTCACACCGGCCCACAGCAGGTCCGCCGGATAAAGGTCTGCGGCAAAAACCGCAGCCCCCGTCACTTTATCAGCTGCGTCTAGCCGGGGCGCACTACAGCCTATTTCCCGAACAAAACCGGCATCAGGCCGCTTATTATTTGACATGCTGCTCGACGAATTCGACGGCGGTAGCCAGGGTTTTCAGTTTCATCACATCAGCGCCGCGCATCTCAAACTCAAACGCTTCTTCCATGTCGGCCAGAATCCAGCTGAATGCCAACGAGTCAATGCCCAGTGCGGCCAGTTCGCCAGTTAACGTGATTGCCTCCGGTTTGACCCCGGCTACCCGTTTGACGACGATTTCCCGGAGCTTTGCTTCAATCTGTTGTCGGTTCATCTGTCTGCAACCTCCTATATTATTACATCCTATATTATGACATCCTTGGCCCTTATTGTCCGGCCAGCTGTTGCACTGCCAATTCCCGCAGTTTGAACTTTTGCACCTTGCCGCTGGCGGTCAGCGGATACTCATCCACAAAGAAGAAGCTTACAGGAACCTTGTGGATCGCAATCCGTTCTCGACAGTATTTTTTCAGTTCCAGACTGCTGACCGTTTCTCCTCTTTTTAGCCGGATAAAACACGCCGGTTCTTCGCCGTAATACTCGCAGGGAACACCGACCACCTGGGCGTCGGCAACCTGTGGATGTGTCTGCAGAAAGGCTTCGATTTCCGCCGGATAAATATTTACGCCGCCGCGAATGATCAGATCCTTGATCCGCCCGGTAATTGAAACAAATCCCTGTTCATCCATGCCGGCCAGGTCGCCGCTATGCAGCCAACCATCCGGGTCCAGCGCTTTGCGGGTTTGTTCCGGCATATTGTAGTAACCGGCCATGATCGACGAACCGCGGATGCAAAGTTCGCCCTGCGTGTTGGCCGGCAGGGTCTCGCCGGTTTTCGGGTCGATGATTTTCGCCTCATATCCTGGCAACACCCGGCCCACGCTGCCCAGACGCTGCTCCAGCGGATCGCCTGGTGCGGTGAACGTAGCCCCCAACACCTCGGTCGATCCGTAGAGGATGCAAAAATCGCGCGCCCCCATCGTTTCGATGACAAACCGCACCAACTCGGGCGCACAGACGGCGCCGGCCCCGTTGCCGCCCCGTAGTGAAGACAACTCATACGGCTGACTTTTCAGTTCTTCCCTTGCTGCCACAAACATGGTCGGGGTGCCGGTCACCTGGCTGGCCCCCGACAGTTCCATCACTTTCAGGAAATCCGGCGCGATGAACCGTTCCACCACCGCCACCGCGCCGCCGAAAACCAGCGCCGAAAAAATCACCAAACAGCCATAGGCGTGGAAAAACGGCAACGGAACGCAGGTGATGTCGCCGGGCCGCAGCCCCTGGCGCTCGGCCATCGCCAACGGATTGCGCAGATAGGCGAAATGATTGACCATCGCGCCTTTTGGCGCACCAGTGGTGCCGGAGGTGTACTGGAGCGTAAAAATGTCGTCCGGGCGGACCATCGCCTGCCGCTGCGCCAAATCCACTGCCGCCACCTGCGCCGCCCCGGCAAGAAATTGCCGCCAGCTCAGCAGGGCCGCCACTGTCGATTCGCCGAACAGAACGACCTGCCTCAGTTTTGGCAACCGGCTGCGCACTGCCTGCAGCGTCTCGATGTACTCGCCGGGCCGGGCCGCCCCGTCCGCCATAAACAACAGGACCGTGTCCGACTGGCCCAGCGCATATTCCAGCTCAAAGGCCTTGTAGTTGGTATTGATCATCACCAGTGGAATGCCGACGCGGGCAGCGCCGAATTCGACCGTCAGATATTCCGGCACATTCGGGGCCCAGATGGCGGCATGTTCGCCGGGTTTCAGGTCAAGCGCCAGCAGTGCCGCCGCCACTTGCCCGGCCTGTGCATGCAGTTCGGCAAAACTGATCGTAAGGCCACGCAGCGGGTAGATGACCGCCGGTTTGTCAGGGAACAGCAATGCCCGGCGCTGCAAAAAATCGCCCAGCGTCAGGTCTGTTACCGATAACCGGTCCAGGCGGACCATTTCTTTCAGCTGGCGGGCTCGTTTGGTCAATAGATAGATGTTGTCAAAATCGGGCTCGTCCAGTGTTTTTTGCATCAATAGACCGTCATCGTCAAACCAGCGCGGCAGAGCGCCGCCGAAGAAATAGCCCCGCTGGCGCAAAATCGCCACCGCTGCGCCGACAGCCGGTTCACTCAGACGCAGAAACACCTGCTTCACCGCAGCGCAAGCGACCGAAGCCTCGCTTTCCAGCTGCGCCAGTCTGGCTTCAAAATCAGCGCCGATAGCCTGCACGGTAATCCGGCTCACTGCGGCGCCGCTAAAATTCGCAAGCTCAGCCAGAGTACTGACGCCAGCCGGCAGTGGCGCCGTCGCCGGCTCGAAGCGGTGTCCCTCATCGATCGCCGCATAAATGAACCGCAGCTGTTCTTGATAAACCGTCGGCAGATAAATTGTCTGCGGTTTCGGGCCAAACGAACGGAATACCAGCAGTGTGGAAACCCGGTTCTTGGAAACGGGTCCGGGGCCAAGCGCCCGGGTGAAGGATTCAGCCGGCATCAGGTCGACCTCCAGGCCGGTTTCCACATAGCCGTTCTCCCGGGTCATCATTTGCGAAAACAGGTGGTTGCAGACGGCTTCGCCCCAAATCTGCTCCAAACCATGCCGACCGGGGATTTCCGCCAACGCATAGTTCATCAGGGCAAAAGCAACATCGGTCTGACGGTAGGCGTGGCGGACCATCAGCTGCCCATGCTCGTACAGCCGGGGATTCGGCGGTGAAGAACGATAAAAGGCCACATGGCCGACCACTTCGCCGCCAGCAGCCCGAGCGACGGCCCGCCAGCTCTCGCCGCACACATCCTGGCGGATGATTTCCGCCGGGTCATACACCGCTTTTACCGGGTAATTGTCACCGTACACCTCACGGTACAGCTCCACGACCCCCGGCGCATCAGCAGCCTGAAACAGGTCCAGTTCCCAGGTCAGATCCATAAACCTCTACCCACCTTTTCCCCGCAGCGTTTATCAGTTCCCAGGCTTCACTGCCGCTACCCGTTTTCGGCAATCCTGCAGCAACCGTCGTAGCAGAAACAACGCTAGCACAGCCGTGACGGCGCTGGCCACCGGGTGGCTCCAGTAAACCCCTTCCTGACCCCAGTGCCCGGCAAACCAATCGGCCAACGGCAGCCGCAGACAAACCAGGTACACAAACATCTGTCCCACCATGTAGACCGGTCGCTTCATCCCCTGCGACATCCCGGCCACCGCCGACAACAGCGGCATGAATAGGATCGATAGCGCGGACGCCTGCATAGCGATACCGCCCAGCAGTTTTAATTCTGGGGTTGGCCGGAACAGGCCGATCGTTTGTTGCGGCAGGAAATAAAACAGCAAAGACGCCGGGATGATGATGGCCCATGATACTTTCAAAAAGAAGAACAGCCCCTGCCGCACCCGATCATAGTCGAGCCGGCCCAGATTGAAGCCGGCGAACGTCGCCAGTGCGTTGCTGAGCCCCATGATCGGCAGCATCACCATCATTTCAGTGCGTGACATCAAATTCCAGGCGCCGACCGCCACCGCACCGAAGCGGACCAGGATTCCGTTCAGCAGCATCAGCGCAATCGGCGTGATTAGGTATGCCGCTGTGACAAACAAACCCTGCTTGAGGATCTGCCACCAGATCTTCAGGCCGCCCGCCTGCGGCAGCCATTGGAGAGTATCTCCCAGCAAGGCGCTTAGGCGATAGCCGATATAAATCGCTGAAAGGCACTGACAGGTAAACGTCGCTGCGGCAGCGCCGGTCAGCCCCCAGCCCAAAACAAAAATGAACACGGGAGCGAGTAGGATATTAAGAATGTTGCCGAGCAACATTGCCTTCATCGGGGTCACCGTATCGCCGCGCGCCGTAAACAAAGCCTCCACCGTCATCACATAACCCATCGGGAAAAAACTCGCCACCAGCCAGAAAATGAAGCCTGTCCCCTGAGCCGCCGTTTCCGGGTCGGCGCCCAGCGCCAGGTAAAACGTCTGACCGACCGGCGCCAGCATCAACGGCGAAAACAAGGCCATAAACAGCAGCATCAGGGGAAACACCGATTCCGCAATCTTTTGTGCAGCGGTTTCATCGCCGGCGCCACGGGAAAAACTCATCAAAATCACACTGCCCATCGCCACCCCCTTGGCCAATGACAGCGCCAGATAGGTCAGCGGCAGTGCCAGTGAAATCGCCGCCAGCGGCGTTTCGCCCAGCCAGGATACGAATACTGTATCGGCATAGGCGTACAAGTTCTGGAAAAACAGCGACACCATCAGTGGCAACGCCAATCGACCCAAAACATGCGAAACTTTTCCCTGGCCCATATCTACCGCTTGCGACAAAATCCCATCACTTCCTTATCCGGGTTATTTTCGCCAAACTCGCCAATTTCCCTGCAACAGAAAGCATTTTGCCGATAAAGAAGGTGGAACCGGCCAAGCCTGTTCCACCTTCTTTCGCAGCTCCGTATTTTGTTTTATTTGTCGAACAGCTTGCTCAAGGCAAATTTGTTCACTTGTCGATTGAGTTTGGCAATCGAAGTGGTCAGCGGGATGCTTTTCGGACAAACTTCCACGCAGTTTTGTGCATTGCCGCAACCGGCGATGCCCCCCGGCCCCATTAGCGATTCCAGACGACCATCTTTCTGCATTGCTCCGGTCGGATGCATGTTCATCAGGTGCACCTGCGCCACCGGCGCCGGGCCGACAAACTCCGATTTGTCATTAAAATTCGGGCAGGCTTCCATGCAGCAACCGCAGGTCATGCAGCGCGACAATGGATAAACCTCCTCTTGCTGCACTCGCGACATACGCGGCCCCGGTCCCAGGTCGGCTGTCGTATCGACCGCCACCCAGGCTTGCACTTTTTTCAGATTGTCAAACATCTTCTGCCTGTCCACAATCAAGTCCCGGACCACCGGGAACTTGCTGAGCGGCGCCAGGGTAATCGGCTGCTCAATTTTATCAACCAGACAGGAGCAGGATTGACGCGGTTTCCCATTGATCACCATGGCGCAGGCGCCGCAGACTTCTTCCAAACAGTTGCAGTCCCATACCACCGGCTTGGTTTTTTTGCCTTCTTTGGTAACCGGGTTCTTCTGCACTTCCATCAATGCGGACACCACATTCATCCCCAAGGACCAGGGAACGATGAATTCTTCGGTATACGGGGCGGAGTCCGGCGTATCCTGCCTTTGCACGATCAGATGAACGGTTTTTTGCTGTTCGCTCATCTTATTTCGCCTCCTTTGCGGCCGGGTCAGCGGCAGGTTTTTTGGTGTTGTCCACGTCATAGCGACGGGCCCGCGGCTGAATCAGCGAGGTATCGACTTCATCATAGCTGAAAGAAGGACCGTCCGGCGTCCAGGCAGCTTTGGTCGTCTTCAGCCAGTTTTCATCATCCCGTTCGGGGAAGTCCGGCTTGAAGTGACCGCCGCGGCTTTCGTTGCGACGCAACGCGCCCTGGGTAATAACCCGGGAAAGCTCCAACATGTTCCACAGCTGTCTTGTAAACATCACTTCCTGATTGGCGTGTTTGGAAGAGTCGCTGACACCGATATGCTTCCAACGTTCCTGCAATTCGGCCAACTTGTCGTCGGTTTCTTGCAACTTGTTGTTGTAGCGCTGTATCGTTACGTTTTCGGTCATCCAGTCGCCCATCTCGCGGTGAATCTTGAACGGATTTTCTTTGCCATCCATCCTGAGCAGGCTTTCATATACGACTTCTTCGCGCTGTTTGGCCGACTGCACCGCGCTCGATTCGATCGCTTTGCGGGCGCCGCGTTCCTTGGCAAAATTCACGGCCGAAGGGCCGACCACCATGCCGCTGTAAGTCGCCGAAAGCAGTGAGTTGCCGCCGAGTCGGTTGGCGCCGTGGTACATGTAATCGCACTCGCCGGCAGCAAACAGGCCGGGGATGTTGGTCATGTGACCATAGTCCGTCCACAGGCCGCCAATCGAATAGTGCATCGACGGGAAGATTTTCATCGGCACTTTGCGCGGATCTTCGCCGACGAAGTTCTCGTAGATTTCGATGATCGCACCCAGTTTGCGGTCGATCTCTTTCGGGTCGAGATGCGTCAGGTCCAGATTGACCAGATTCTGTCCGTTCAGGCCGAGACCCATTTCGGTACAGACCTTGAAAATCGCCCGGGCTGCGATGTCGCGCGGCACCAGGTTGCCGTAGGCGGGATACCACTCCTCGAGAAAATACCAGGGTTTGCCGTCTTTATAAGTCCAGATGCGTCCGCCTTCGCCGCGGGCCGATTCCGACATCAAGCGGCGTTTGTCCTCGCCGGGCAATGCGGTCGGGTGAATCTGGATGAACTCGCCGTTACCAAAAATCGATCCTTGCTGATAGGCGATCGAAGCAGCTGAGCCGGTCGAGATGGTACCATTGGTGCTGCGGCCGAATACCATGCCGAGACCGCCGGTCGCCAAAATGACCGCATCGGCGGTGAAGGCTTCCATTCGCATATCGTACATATTCTGGGCCACGATACCGCGACACTCGCCGTTATCGTCGAGAATCAAGCGGACAAATTCCCACTGCTCATATTTTTTGACCAGTTTCTGCTCTTCGTAGCGCCGCACTTGCTCATCCAGCACGTACAGCAGTTGCTGGCCGGTACTGGCGCCGGAAAACGCGGTGCGGGTATGTTTGGTGCCGCCGAAGGGACGCAGGTCGAGCAGTCCTTCCGGGGTACGGGTAAACATCATGCCCATGCGGTCCAGCAGGTGAATCAGCCCGGGCGCCGCATCGCACATCGCTTTTACCGGCGGCTGGTTGGCCAGGAAATCGCCGCCCAGCACCGTATCCTCGAAGTGCTGACGGGTCGAGTCATTTTGTCCCTTGGTGTTGAGAGCGCCGTTGATACCGCCTTGGGCGCAGGCCGTATGCGAGCGCTTGACCGGCACCATCGAGAACAATTCCACATTCTGTTTCAGTTCCGCGATGCGCACCGCCGCCATCAGTCCGGCTGCGCCGCCGCCAACTATAATAAATTTCATCTTCGCACTGTCCTCCTATACCCGGAAATAGGTGAGCGCCACGAGTCCGCTGACACTAAGCAGCGCACACAGGCCCCACGCAGCATACTGACTGAACCGCTGAGCCCGCGGCCCGGCGGTGATCCCCCAGGTGATCAGGAACGTCCACAGTCCGTTGGTTAGATGGAATATCGCACAAACAAGACCAAGCGCGTGCAGGCCGAGAATAACCGGATCGGCGAAGATCTTGGCCACCTTGTCGAAGGTCGTTACCTGGCCCAACCCGGCGCCGCCGAAGCGGAACAGCCAGACATGCCAGGCGACAAAGGCGATCGTGATATAGGCCGTGATCCGTTGCAGGTAAAAATTCCAGTTACGGGCGTAAGAATAGGCCAAAACATTGTTTTTTGACTCGAATGCAATGACAATTCCATACAGGCCATGAAACAACAGCGGCACTGCGATAAACAGAATCTCCAGCGCGTACAATAGCGGCAAACTTTGCAAAAAAGCCGTGGCCGCATCAAACGCTTTGGGCCCGACGATGGCCCGGCTGATCGTAAAGACATGTTCCAACAGGAAAAAGGTCAGTGGCACCACTCCCAGCAGGGAGTGTATCCGTTTCAGATAGAACTCATTGGTATTCAACGCTGCATCC
>JBGSKE010000460.1:0-4838 GCA_041741355.1 Negativicutes bacterium
AGATTATCCATCTGGAAGAAAAACTGCCGCAACTGGAAGAAATCTTCCTGTCGAGCGTTGTCGCCCCGGCCAACGCGATGTTTGACCATGTCAACGTCAGATGGCGACGCGAGGCTTCGCTGCCCGAACTGCTCACCAACATCGGCGGCGACTATGCGATGCTGTTTTTTGGCGCGCCGCTGGCAGCCTCGGAGCTTTTGCCGCTGCAGGAAAAAATCCGTGCCGGCTATGACGGCGGAATCAGCATCGTGCGCGGACCGATCAGCGACGTCGATTTTGACGAGGCCGACGAGATCAACAAATGGGTGCGGGCGCGAACCTACGATGCGGCCGATTTTGCGTTGGCGGCAGTGCTGCGAAATTACAAGAAAAAGCTCGGCAAACGGATTGCCGTGATTTTGCCCAGCCTCAACGAAGAAAAAACCGTGGCTAAAGTGATTAAAACGGCGCTGGAAGTCCAACAGGCCGGCATTATCGACGAAGTGATCCTGATCGATTCGGCTTCGACCGACAATACGGTCGCGATCGCCCAGTCTTACGGGATACCCGTATATTTGCACCAGCAGGTGCAACCGGAACTGGGCTCGTATCGCGGCAAGGGCGAGGCGATGTTCAAGAGCGCGCTGGTGACGGAGGCCGATATTCTGGCCTGGGTCGACACCGACATTGAGACGATTACGCCGTGTTTCTTTTACGGATTGTTGGGGCCGCTGCTGGCGGATGCCGGGATTCGTTACTCCAAAGGTTATTTTGCCAGACCGGTCCGGGTCGAGGCGTCCGGTATCGAAGTCGGCGGCGGTCGGGTGACTGAGCTGCTGGCCCGGCCCTGGATCAATACGTTCATGCCGGAACTGTCCGGCTACATCCAGCCGCTGTCGGGGGCAGTGGCGATTTACCGCGAAGATTTGCTCAAAATGAAGATTCCGGTCAACTATGGCGTGGAAATCGCCATGCTGATCCAGGTGGTAGAGCAGGCGGGGCTGTGGTCGACCTGCCAGGTCAACCTGGGCGATGTCGTGCACCGGTCCAAAGACGTGGTCGGCCTCAGCGAGATGGCATTCCAGATCACCAATGTATTGGCCGATTTGGGATTGGGCAATCAGCGCAGCCACCAGAACGAAAATTTTCGCCGGGTCTATTCGGCGCACGGCCAGTTTGAAATCGGCATCAAGAAATTCAAGACGGTCTGGCGCGATTTCAGTCAGGTGTAGGGGCGGCGCCCTCGCCAACGGTTGATCGAGGAGGAAAATGGCATGAAGCAGTATTTTGAAAATAAGGTCGCCGTGGTCACAGGCGGCGCATCAGGCATCGGCCTTTGCCTATGCGAACAGATGCTGGCCCTTGGCGCCAGGGCCGTGGTTGTGGCGGACATGAACGAAGACAAGCTAAAAACCGAATGCCAGCGGCTGGAAGCCGCCTATCCGGGAAAAGTGCTCGGCGTCTGCACGGATATTGCCAAGCAGGCGAGTGTGTTCGACCTGATAAAACAGGCGGCGGAATTCGGCGCCGGGCAGGTCGACTTTCTGTTTAACAACGCCGGCCGGGGCTTGCCCAAACCGTTCGACTTCACCACCGATGAGGAATGGAAATATGCCTTCGAAGTCAATTTTTACGGCCCGCTGAACGGCGTTCGCGCCGTATTGCCGATCATGCGCGCCCAGGGAGGCGGTCACATCGTCAACGTTTCCTCCGGTGTCGCCTTGTCGCCGATGGCGTTCCAAACCATGTACAGTGCGGCAAAGGCGGCATTGATGGCTTTTACCAGCGCATTGCGCAGCGAGCTGTGGGACGAGAACATCCGTCTTTCCACCGTGATCCCCGGTATCGTTGCCACGCCGATGTGGGACAAGGCTGGTGGAGCGCCGGACTTCGCCATCACGCCCGAGGAATCGGCACTGGGCATCCTGCAGGGGGTCGCCGCCAACCAGCGCATCATCATTTTGATGGAGTACGACCTAAATAGCGCGAAATATGGCTTTCTGCCGGAATACGGCGACCAGATGGACGCCAAGGTGCTGGATGTGGCGCGGCAGCGGCGCAGCGGCAACTTTAAGGCGGTTTAGCGGCGCGTTGAATTTTAGTCAAAAAATAAAACGAGCGGAGGTCCGGCAAAGGATCTCCGCTCGTTCTGTTGTAATGACTACCAGCGTATTACGATGGCCCCCCAGGTCAGGCCTGCGCCGAAGCCGGCCAGCACGATGAGGTCGCCTGGTTTGATCCGGCCTGTTTGCCGCGCTTCATAGAGGGCCAGGGGGATCGATGCGGCAGCCACGTTGCCGTAATGGTCCAGGTTCATCATCACTTTTTCCGGGGCGAGACCGAGCCGGCGCGCCACGGCTTCGATGATATGGCTGTTTGCCTGATGGGGAACGAACAGGTCGACATCTTCAACGCAAAGGTCGATTGCCGCCAATACCTGTTCGGTGATGGCCGGAACTTTGCGCATGGCGAAGATGAAAACTTCCTGCCCGTTCATTTTGGCCAGATGCAGTTTTTCGTCAATGGCCTGATGGGTGATCGGCATTTCGCTGCCGCCGGCCAGAATGGTCAGGACGTCCCTGCCGCTGCCGTCGGCGCCCAGGTTCCAGGCCAGGATGCCGCTATCCGGTCCGGTTGGCTGCAATACCGCCGCGCCGGCGCCATCGCCGAACAGGATGCAGGTCTGCTCATCCGACCAGTCGGCAAAAGGCGAGAGAACTTCCGCCCCCAGGACCAGCACGTTTTTGCAGGCGCCGCTGGCAATGAACTGGCTGCCGACTGTCAAGGCGTAGACAAAGCCCGAACAGGCGGCGTTCAAATCAAACGCCGCAGCCTTGACGAGGCCGAGACGGTTCTGGATGGTACAGGCGGTGGACGGGACCAGCCGGTCCGGAGTTTCGGTGGCGACGATAATCAGGTCGATGTCGCCGGGGGAGATGCCTGCATCCTCCATCGCACGCTGCGCGGCTGCCGCTCCCAGGTCGGAAGTCGACAGTCCGCTGGCAATATGCCGTTGGTGGATATTGACGCGCGAGGTGATCCATTCTTCAGTTACGCCGAGCCGGCCGGCCAGTTCGGCGCTCGTCAGGACGGTGTCCGGCACACAAATGCCAAGACCGGCAATCCGGGCGTGGATTGTATCGCCGGCAACGATGGGTCCCATGCTACTTATTTGCCTGCTTTTTTGTCGATATATTCCACCGCTGCTGCGATAGTGGCCATGTTCTTCACTTCCTGGAAGTCGACGGAGATGTCGAAGGCTTCTTCGGCCAGAACCAGCATCTCGGTCTGGTCCTGGGAATCAAACGAGAGATCCTGCAAAAAACGGGCCTCGGGGGTCAGGTTGGCAGCGGTGATGTTCTTTTTTTTCATTTTCAGGATGACTTCGCGCAGCTTTTCGATTGTTGACATATAGTTATCCCTCCCTTTATATGGCTACAGGCGGAAGCACGGCGCTTCAGGTTCCTGTTCCAGTCGACATCGCGGACCGCTCTGCCTGAATCCAGGCGAGGATCTCTTTGGCAGTGGCGGAATACAGTTTGATGTGTTCGTATTCCGTCTGTTGCCCCAGCACCTGCTGCATCAACAGCCCATCCGAGCCGAACCAGCGGGGCGCCAGCCCGCCGAAGAAAAAACCGTTGGATTTCAATGTCTGCACCGCGGCGTCCAGCTGCGGGCAGGCCATGTTCAGGATGATTTGCAGGCTGACCACGCCGCGCCGCTTTGCTTCGGCCACAATCTCGGCAGCAAAGTCGGGCCAGTCGGCGCCGATGGAGTGAACGAAGAACTTCCAGGTTTGCACCGAGTGATAGTAGCGTTCTTCGCGTTGGGTAGCGCCGGTCGTCGGCAGCGGCGCCGCGTCGTGCAGCACGATCCGCGGCTGCAGCGGCTGCAGCAGTTTTGCCAGGATCGGTGCGTAGTTTGTCGGCAGATAAATTGGGCTGGTTGGCGCGCTATTTTCCAGAAAGCCCAGCACGCAGGAAACCCTGGCGCTGCCGGTGCGATTGCCGTTAAAGCTGGGGCCGTCCAGCTGGTCGAGTTCGAGCGCGACATCGGAGGCGCCGGCCTTGATGTTGCCCACTTGAGTAAAGTAATGGCAGCAAACCGCCTCGCCCATCAGGCCGTCGCTCGTCGTCCCGGCAGACAGAACGCCGTTGAAATAGGCCGCGAACAACAAGCTGGACACGTCGGTCTGCTTGTAGTCGGGGACGACCACCAGGTTGCCGGCTTCCCACAAATGATGGTTGGGTGCGTTTTTGAACATCGATACATAGCCGGCGGCGCGATTTTCTTCCGTCAATGCCAAGGCGGCCGCCAGCCGCCCCTGGGTAATCTCCGCAAGCAGGGCGTCCGCCTGATACACGTAGGCTACGGGAAAGGCATCGCCGTAAGCGGTGCGGAATACGTCGCCGACCAAAGCGGCGTTGGCGCGGTCTATCGGAACAAGGCGAAATACTGGGTCGGACACGGGGATTCCCTCCTCTTTATTGAGCCGGATCTTGCCAGCGCAGCACGACGGAGCCCCAGGTCAGGCCGGCGCCGAACGCGGTCAGGACCACGACATCGCCGTGTTTGACGCGGCCGGATTCCACTGCCTCGCACAGGGCCACAGGGACAGAAGCGGCAGACATATTGCCGTAGCGCTCGAGGTTGAGCAGGAACTTTTCTATCGGCAAATCCATGCGCCGGGCGGCGGTCTCGATAATATGCCGGTTGGCCTGGTGGGGAATGATCAGCGAAACGTCTTCCAGGCCGAGCCGGGCTTCCGCCAGGGCCTGCAGGCTGACTTTCGGCAGCGTCTTCACTGCGAAGCGGAAGACTTCCATGCCGTTCATGTGCAGTTTGTTCAGCTTGTCGGC
>JBGSKE010000461.1:0-3050 GCA_041741355.1 Negativicutes bacterium
GCAGACCGGTCGGGTAATCGGCGGCATGTTGCTGCTAAAAAGTCCTGCCGATCAAACCTTGTACTATCCGTATGGCGCCAATCTGGTCGAGTACAATCACCAGTACCTGAATAACTTCATGTACTGGGAAGCGGCGAAATACGGAATCCGTTGCGGCTTAACGGCGCTTGATCTGGGTCGTTCGCAGACTGATTCCGGAACCTATCGCTACAAATCGCAGTGGGGCGCCCGGCCGGTTCAGCTCCGCTATTTGCGCTATGGCGCGACCGCCGGTGCGGTGGCGACGAATGAACGGGAGACTTTTCGCTATGCCATTGCGCTATGGAAGCGAATGCCCCGTTTGTTGACCGACCCGCTTGGCAAAAAACTGATCCCGTATTTGCTCCCCTAGTCAGATTTTCAATACAGTAACGGAGGCTTCAACACATGGGCAATTCCCAGTGGCAACAATATTTTGACCAGAAAGCATCGACGCATGGTGCATCGGTCAAATCCTCGGATTATTTTGATGACAGCAGTTTTTTTGTCCAACGCGACCATATTCTGCAATGGATTGGCCCGCTGGTCGGCAAGCAGATTCTGGACGCCGGTTGCGGCGTGGGTGCGTTCAGTGAACTGTGGACGCAGGGCAATATCGTTGTGGGCGTCGATTTTTCGGAAAAAAGTCTGGAATTTGCTGCCGGACGTGGGCTGAAAACACTGCCGGCTGATTTGACGGCGCTGCCGTTTGCGGCAGGATCATTTGATCTGGTGGTGTGTATCGGCGTGATCCAGCTGATTGAAAAATACCACCCGGTATTGGCTGAGCTGGCCCGGGTGACCAAACCAGGCGGCATGTTGCTGGTGCAGACGCTGCATCAGGGTTCTTGGCAACGCAAATTGCTAGGCATGGTGGAGCGCAGCAAAAAGTTCGACCGGATGTATGAAATGGCGAAGCTACACGACGAGTTTGT
Source organism: Negativicutes bacterium (assembly GCA_041741355.1). Classification (GTDB taxonomy): domain Bacteria; phylum Bacillota; class Negativicutes; order UBA1444; family UBA1444; genus UBA1444. The sequence goes on from JBGSKE010000461.1 coordinate 954, forward strand.
CCGACTCGGGTTTGCCGAGGTTTCTTTTTTGAAGCAATACCATCCGTTCAAGACCGTTAGTTCCAGTGAAAATTTCGGCGGTCTGACCGACCACTTTTGCACTTCCTTTGCCATCAGGGGGATCAAGCACGGTGAGTGATTTGCAGAGAGTCCGGCAAACAGCTAATTTGCTGACTTTCGACATCGAAGACTGGTATCATGCCAATTATGCCGGAGTGGATTTGTCGACTTACCGGGGCAATGGCTCTCATTTCCGGGCCAATATGGATTTGTTGCTGCAGCTTTGCAGTGATGCTGGCTGCAAGGCCACTTTTTTTGTTTTGGGGCAGATCGGCGAGCAGTATCCAGAAGTGGTGCGCGATATTGTCAGAGCTGGCCATGAGGTTGCCTCGCACGGTTATGGGCACCAGTTGGCGTACCAACAAACTTATGCAGAGTTTAGGGCAGATGTAAAAAAGTCTGCCGATATCCTGCAGACTTTGACTGGCGAAAAAGTTTGGGGCTATCGGGCGCCTTCCTGGTCCATCATGAGAATTAACCATCATTATCTGCAGGCACTGGAAGAACTCGGCCTACGCTATGATGCCAGCATTTTTCCGGTCAAAACATTTCTCTATGGAATTCCGGACGCGCCGACCGAAATTCACCATCCAGTTGTAAACGGGCGGGAACTGGAACTGCTGGAGGTTCCGATGTCCGTATTGAAGATCGGCGGCAGAAATATAGGCTATTCCGGCGGATTTTATTTTCGCTTGTTCCCCGGTTGGTTGATTAAACGGATAATTCGTTCTGGCAATCGATCCGGTCGCCACAGCATCGTCTACCTACACCCGCGGGAAGTAGATCCGACGGGGCAGCGACTCGATTTGCCGCTATTGGAGTCGTTTATCCAGTACTATAATGTTGCCGGTACACAGGCCAAACTGGAAGAGATTTTGCGATTATTTCAATTCACATCGATCAGAGAAAAGATAATTCACGAAATAAATATACTGTAATAACTGACAACAATAGTGCCTGTTTTTTTATCGTGAAAGATAAAAAACAGGCACTATTGTTGTCGATGATGTCGCAGGAATTTTCTCAGCGAGAGATAAATAGTATAAAAGATTAAAAATAAACAAAACGAAAAGAGGCGTATGTAAATGACGACAATTCGTATTCCGTATGCTCAAACCCATCTGGACCTTACCATTGCCGACAATAGACTTGCCGGAGTCTTGGAATCCAAGGCGCACCACTACAAGCCGACTGCCAGTCAGGCGGACCTAGTCAGACAGGCCCTCGAAGCGCCCATTGACTCGCCCCGGCTAAGAGACCTGGCCCGCGGGAAAAAAAGATTGTCATTGTTACCAGTGACCATACAAGACCAGTGCCAACCAAGGTGATTGCGCCAATTATGCTGGCGGAAATTCGTGAAGGGAATCCTGAGGCTGAGATCATATTTTTGGTAGCAACCGGATTTCACCGGGCGATGACCAGAGCGGAAATGGAAAATAAATTTGGTCTGGAGTTGCTAGATTCAGAGAAGATCGTCATGCACGATTGTCGGGATGAAGCAAGCATGATGACGATTGGAAAATTACCGTTCGGCGGCGATCTGGTGATCAACAAACTGGCCATGGAAGCAGACCTGTTGGTTGCCGAAGGTTTTATCGAACCGCATTTTTTTGCCGGTTTTTCCGGTGGGCGCAAAAGCATTCTGCCCGGAATTGTCAGCAAAGTGACGGTGTTAGCCAATCATTGTTCGGAATTTATTGCCCACCCTAACGCGCGGGCCGGCGTGCTGGATGAAAATCCATTGCACGTCGACATGATTGCGGCCGCCCGGGAAGCAAAGCTGGGGTTTATCCTCAATGTAGTGATTGATGCGGACAAAAGAATTATCAAAGCAATTGCCGGCGACATGGAACAGGCCCACGTGCAGGGCTGCGAATTTGTCAAGGAACTTGCCTCGGTAAAGGCAATCCCGGCAGATATTGTTGTGACTTCAAACGGCGGTTATCCATTGGACCAGAACGTGTATCAGGCGGTGAAGGGGATGTCGGCTGCAGAGGCGACCTGTAAGCCGGGCGGCGTGATTATCATTGCCGCAGC
>JBGSKE010000462.1:0-2258 GCA_041741355.1 Negativicutes bacterium
GTTGACAATTGTAGGCATCCTATATATGGTGTTTATCGGCAAATATTTATTGCCAAAGGCTGGCGCAGTTGCATCGGTAGCTGACAGCGAAGCAGCAAATAAATCGCAAGCGATCGCAACAGACCCGGTGAAACAATGGCTGACTGGGCTGACGCTGCTGTTTGTGGTTATCGTCATGTCGCTCGGCATCAAAAAGCTGCCGCTCGAAGTGGCAGCTGCCATTGGCGCCTTGTTTCTGGTTATCACCAAATGTATCGGCGAGAAAGATGCTTACCGGGGAATCGATTGGGTTACAATTTTCTTGTTTGCCGGGATGTTGCCGGTTGCGGCGGCGATGGACAAATCCGGCGCAGGCAAGTTGATTGCCGATTCTGTTGTGGGGGCGATGGGCGGCAATCCAGGACCACTGCTGGTGACGGGAGTATTGTTTGCGTTGTCCTGCGGCTTGACGCAGTTTATGTCCAACACGGCGGCTACCGCCTTATTGGCCCCAATCGGCATTGGCATTGCCAAAGGCTTGGGCGCCAGCCCTCACGCGGTGTTGATGGCTATTGCCATCGCGTCTTCTTGCGCTTTCGCTACTCCGGTTGGCACGCCGCCCAATACCTTGGTTCTCGGGCCTGGCGGTTATAAATTCATCGACTATGTTAAGGCGGGTTCGGGCTTGGTCATTGTGTGCATGATTGTTTCGATAATCGTGATTCCGATGGTTTGGCCATTCTTCCCCGCGAAATAGGAGTATTGCATAAACTGCCGTTAATGTTTAAACAGAGCACGGATTATTTCGCTGCTCTGTTTTTGATTGGTGCGCGGAGGTGCAGGGATTTGCATAAATTATTTTAATATTCATGCAGGAAGTTTAGAACACAGTGCGAAGTAAATACAGTGAGGCGAAAAGCGGAAATTATTGTTTTTCTAAATGCAGGGGAAGCACCTGTCGGTGGATGGTTAGACCGGAAAAAGGAATACAGCGCTCGAGTTTTTCTATATGCTGGAGAGGTGCGAGCGGAGTGCTGTTTCCCTGCACCCTGCTTTTTGTTTTCACAAGGTTGCGCTAAGGTGATTATATCGATGAAGGGGGTAGAAAAATGCAAAAACGGATTCTCAAGATCAATGGAGTGGAACGAACCTTTATTGCTGATCCGGACAAGTCTTTGGCCAGTGTACTGAGGGAACAGTTTCTGCTTACCGGCTGCAAGGTCGGTTGCGGAACCGGTCAATGCGGCGCCTGTACTGTGATCATGAATGGAAAAGCGATCAGGTCCTGTGTCACGAAAATGAGCCGAGTGTCGGATCATGCCGAGATTACGACCATTGAAAATCTGGGGACGCCGGAAGATTTGCATCCGCTGCAAGTTTCCTGGATGGCTCATGGCGCTGCTCAATGCGGTTTTTGCACTACCGGCTTCATCATGTCATCTAAAGCGTTACTGGATGAGAATACGAGTCCGACCCGCGAGCAGGTTCGCGACTGGTTCCACAAGAACCGCAACGCTTGCCGGTGTACGGGCTATAAACCGTTGGTTGACGCGGTGATGGACGCGGCCAAGGTCATGCGCGGCGAGAAAAAGAAAGAGGATCTATTGTTTAAACCCGGCAAAGACGGCAAAATTATCGGCACGACGTTCCAACGGCCTTCCGCCGTTGCCAAGGTAACAGGAACCTGGGATTTTGGCGCCGACGGCGCGTTGCAGATGCCAGTGGGAACATTGCGCCTGGCGTTGGTACAGGCGGAGGTATCTCATGCTTTGATAAAAAACATTGACACCTCCGAAGCGGAAAAAATGCCCGGTGTTTTTAAAGTGGTGACGCACAAAGACGTGAAAGGCAAGAATGCAATCACCGGATTGATCACGTTCCCCACCAACAAGGGTGATGGCTGGGATCGCCCGATTTTATGCAAAGACAAAGTGTTCCAGTTTGGCGATGCGATCGCGATTGTCTGCGCTGATACGGAAGAGAACGCACAGGCGGCAGCAAAAAAAGTCAAAGTGGACCTGGAAGTTCTGCCGGCCTATATGAGCGCACCCGAGGCGATGGCGCCGGATGCGATCGAAATCCATCCTGGCACGCCGAATGTGTATTTTGAACAAGGCATCATCAAGGGAGACGACACCAAACCGCTGATGGAGAAAGCAGCATATGTGGTGGAAGACGATTTTTATTGCAGTCGCCAACCGCACCTCACCATTGAGCCGGATTGCGGCTATGCCTATTTTGATGAAGAGGGACGGCTGACCATTCACTCGAAGAGCATT
>JBGSKE010000463.1:0-2588 GCA_041741355.1 Negativicutes bacterium
AGTGCAGCGTGCTTGGCGATGATGGGGTTACCGAAGCCGAAGTTCGGGAGCTGTTGGGACTGGTTGGACAGGAGTCGGTATACTCGTTGTTTGCCGCGGTGGCAGCGTCGGATGGCGCGCAAGGGCTGACGGTTTTGGAAGAACAAATGCTGCGTGGCAAAGATGCCCGACAACTGCTGCTCGAACTGGCCGGGTATTGCCGTAGCCTGATGTTGTACCGGGCTGCCCCTAATCTGGATAGTCCGGTATTGGCCGCTTTCAGTCAGGAGCGACTGGCTGCGGATAGCAAGAAAACTGAGCATGCACGGTTGGTTCGGTTGGTGGAACTGTTTTATCAGGCGTCCAGCGATGCCAGATGGTCGGTTGACCCTAGAATCACTGCCGAAATGGCGATCTTGACAGCCTGCGCCAAAGCAGAAGCAATTGTCACGGCGATGCCGCAGGTGCCGACAATGGCGACGAGTGCAGCGCCCAAAACGGAACGACCGACAGGTCAATTCGATGCCGCTGCCGCAGTAAAGGATCCCTTTGGAACTAGAGCGGCTGCCAACCCACCGACAGCGAGCGGGGCAATTTCGACACAATCGACGGCGATGCGTTCGCACCCCCAATCGGGATTAACGGCGCCTGTGCAAGCGAAGGGGTATGCCTTGGATGCCAACGGTTTGGCCCGGATTATGGAAGATCTGCTGAAAAAAGTGGAACAGGCCGGAAAACGCTCCGTTAAAGCGCAACTGGCGGATGCGCGCTTGGCAGCCTGCTCGGAAAGCGTTGCGACGTTGGTTTTTCAGCGGGATACCATCCGGGAGCGAGTGGCGCAGGATGAAATCCGCAAATGGCTGGAGGAACTGCTGTCACAAATGATGTCGATGCCAATGCGTATTCAGTGCGTGGCGGATCGACCGCCAACCAAAGCAAACCCGGCGCATGGCAAACCCCAGCCGGAGGAAATTCCTCCAGCTGTACTAAAAGCCCAGCAGATTTTCGGCGGTAATATCACAAAATTAGAGGAGGAATCATAGGAATGTTCGGAGGCGGAGCCGGCAACATGGCCGGAATGATGAAAAAGGTTCAGAAAATGCAGGCGGATATGGCTAAACTGCAGGAAGAACTGAAACTGAGGACGATGGAAGTAACAGCTGGCGGGGGCGCAATTAAAGTAGTAATTACCGGCGATAAGGAAATCCGCTCGATCAAGATAGCGCCTGAAGCAGTTGATCCTGAAGATTTGGAGATGCTGGAAGATATGTTGGCTGCTGTTTTTAACGAAGCGGTCAAGAAAGTTGATGAAATGACCTCGACCGAAATGGGGAAACTGACATCCGGACTAAATCTGCCCAAAGGGATGTTTTAATTTAGATGGTTCCGTTGCCGCTGGCGCAATTGATGGACCAATTTCGTCGTTTGCCGGGAATCGGTCCCAAGACGGCAGCCCGTTTGGCGTACCATGTTCTTGGCATGGAACGGGAACGGGCCTTGGCGCTGGCGCATTCAATCATTGCGGCCAAAGACAAGATTTCTTACTGTTCGGTATGCTACAGCCTAACGGATGAAGATCCTTGCGCCATCTGCCGATCGCAGGCGCGCGACCATGGGACGATTTGCGTGGTGGAAGAACCCCGCGATGTGGCGGCCATGGAGAGAACCCGCGGCCACGAACGCAATCGGGGATATCAAGGAACGTACCACGTTTTGCAGGGAACTTTATCGCCGCTGGATGGGATTGGCCCGGAAGATATCCGGATCAAGGAACTGGTAGAAAGAATACAAACAGGTGACGTTCGGGAAGTAATCATGGCGACAAACCCCAATCTGGAAGGTGAAGTGACTGCGACTTATGTGGCCCGATTGCTGAAGCCGCTAGGGATACAAGTCACCCGGATTGCCCGCGGATTGCCGACCGGCAGCGACCTGGAGTATGCAGACGAGGAAACCTTGGCGAAAGCGTTGGAAAATCGCCGGGAAATCTAAAGAAAGAAGGGCTGACATTGACGCTGCCGATAGTGGGCGCCTATGCGTTGGGGATTGTCCTGATCTTGTTACTCGGCTTTTTTTTAGTCATCCCATTGAAGATTGTTTTTCGACTGGTCTACAATGGGTTGATTGGCGGCATCGTGCTCTGGCTGGTTAATCTGATTGGCGCACAGTTCGGGTTTATTTTGCCGATCACTGTCTGGACGGCTCTGTTGGTAGGTTTTCTGGGTTTACCTGGTGTGGCGATCCTAATTCTCTATTTTTTTGTTATCAGCGGCAAGCCGATATGACGGTGGTGTCGGACCGATTTATGTTGCGCAACTTTTGGTGAAATGGGGCGCTTTATAGCAGAGGCAGGCTGGATAGCTTTTCGCAGGCTATCCTTTGTTGTTTTTGCAGGAGTTTGCCGCTCCAAGCGGGAAAATAAATAACACGGAACTGTTGCGCTTGCGTAGGCCGATAAGGCGAGGATGAGTAGGAGAGGCGCGGCGGCCTTTCTTTGGGGAGGAGACGGAGACAGGGTTGACACACAACGAACCGATATTTGAATTGAAGCACGTGAGCTACCGATACCGTCCACATGAGCCGGCATTGCTAGACTTCAACATCAATGT